>CALBTA010000103.1 GCA_937967755.1 uncultured Planctomycetaceae bacterium
GGTTCTGCCTCCTACGCACATCCCCCGGGTTGCGCATCATAGCGGACTGGCCCAGCATCTGCCGAACTTTGCCCGTTCGATCATAACGACGTCTATTTAGCGGCCAACTCGGCCTTCGACCTCGCGTTGACACCATTTCCCAGCGAATGCTCCGAACTGGCGTTCTCGGATAAGCCTTGGCAAGCTTCGACCAGGGTGGGACTGACGACTTGCTGGCAATCGTTTCTTAAGCACCTGTGGCAGGCCGCACAATCGTCATAGATTGCCATCTTCGGATGTCTCGAAGCCAGTAGGTGGCTGAATTATTGGTTGATCCCGAACAACTGTCATGATCCGCCCGATAGGTATAGAAGGCCGAGTTCTCACGATCGGCCGAGGCGCTAGGAGTACTTTTCTAAATCGGTGTCATATGCAAATCGATAGTAGCCCCTGGCAGGTGCGAGCGGCGACTGCCGTATTCGCGGTCGTGCTTGCGCTGGTTTCGACGGCGAGTTCCCGTGGCCAGCAGAACAATGGAACCTCGCTGGCAGACCTGGAGGCTCGCCTGAAGGACCAAGAGGCGCAGATCGGCGTTTTGCAAGATCGCTTGGATGAATTGGGAGAAGGCGGGGGCGAGGTGTCGGACGACTCGTCCTCGATCAAGCGTTTGCCGCTGGTCGCCGAATCGGTCCCCTTCGACGATTCCGAAGACGAGCCGAAGAACTTCGAACTGCAATTCTACGCGGATTACGACAAAGGTTTCGTCCTTCAACCCTTCGACCCAAGTGAGCACCCCTTTCAACTGAAGACGAACGCTTGGATCCAGTTTCGCCACCACGGGTTCGCCCGGGATGTGGAAACATGGACCGACAACGCCGGAGTCGTCCGCCCGGTTCGGAACCGGAACGCGTGGGACATTGAAAGGGCGCGGTTGACCTTCGGCGGCTACGCATTGGACAAGCGGTTGACTTATTTCTTGCAACTCGACGGGGATACCGATGGGCGGCACACGGTCGACTTTTTTGACTATTGGTGGGCGTGGAAATTCGGCGATCATTTGCGCTTGCAAATGGGCAAGCGCAAGGTCTCAGCCAGCCGTCAATGGCTGCTTGGGGCGCGGCGGACGCGCTTTGTCGACCGCCCGATGGCCAACGACTTCTTCCGGCCCGACCGCACCATCGGCGTCTGGGCGACCGGGAAGGTTCACGAAACGCTGAACTACGAGCTGATGGTCGGCAACGGGTATCGCACTTCCAACATTCCCAACGCCGGCACAGACAATAGGTTTACGTTCGCAACGACCAGCTACTGGGATCCGCTGGGTGACTTCGGCGGTCAGGTCGTGGACTACGACTACACTTGCACGCCGTTAGTTCGCCTGGTGCATTCGTTTGTGTACTCACCGATTACGGACGACCGGCTGGGCGTGCCGTTGGCGGAAGCAAATTTCCTGCGGCTGACTGACGGCACGGTCTTGGTGCAAACGGGAGCGCTGGCTCCGGGCGTAACGGTTTCGAACTACGACGTCTACTTCTTTGGATTAGACGCCGCCGTGAAGTGGCAAGGGTATAGCTTCAATGCGGAACTGTTCTACCGTTGGATTCAGGACATCCGCGGCGACGGGGCTTTGCCGCTTAACGATCTGGAGCAACGCGGATTCTACGTCGAAGGCGGGCGATTCCTGATCCCGCAAACGCTGGATGTGAATCTCAGGTACTCGCAGGTCAGCGGGCTGTTCGGTAACCGATCCGAATATGCGATTGGGACGAACCTTTACCCGCTCGACACGCACAAGATGAAACTCTCGTTCGATGTGGTCGTGCTCGACGGCAGCCCCCTGAACAACACCACCAGCGATATTCTAGTGGGCGACGACGGGGTGCTGTTCCGCACGCAATTCCAAGCGGAGTTTTAATCCCGCAGCACCACGTCGTCGTATAGCATCATGCCGCTGATGGCGTGGTGGACGTAGTCGATGCGGATCTCGCCGGCCAGCAGGTTGTATTGCCGGCGATAGTAGGGGTGGTCTTCGGGCAAGCGGAACATGGCGTATGGAACGCCGCCGCGGTATTTGCCTTCGGTGACCTGGCTGTTCATCAGAAACACGATGGCGTCCTCGCTGACGCGGCGAACCTTCGCCCGCATGGTCGCATGTTCATCGGTCAGGTAACTGAGCGCCGCGACGAGGCCTTCGACCCGTGTGGCCGTGGGGCAAGTCATGCCGTTGCCAGTGATGCAGCCTTTGATGCGCGGGTCGTCGATCCGTACGGGCCGCTGTTCCATCAGCAGCTCGCAAAGGTCGAGCGAGTAGTGAATCAAATGCTCGCGCGAGACGGGCTGCGCGGTTTTGCCGTATAGGGGCCAGATGCGGGCGGTCGCCAACAGCATCCAGTGATCGAGCAACGGTCGCCGGTCTTCCTGACGCTGGCGAGACATATAGGCAATCGCCTGGGCGGCCGCTTCCAGCCACCGCGGGTTTTCATCGACTTCGTACAACAGCACGAGCGCCAGCGCCGCCTCGCCCGGGTAAAACAACAGCACCGGCACTTCCTGTTTGCCCTCACCTTCGATGTAACGTGCGGCGAATCCGCCATCTTCGCGCTGCATAAACAGAACGAAGTTCGCCAGCGCGGTAAGTTCCTCCGGCGGAACGCTGCCGGGGGCTTCGCGTTCGACGCAGCTTAAGCCGATCAGCCCCAGCGCCGCGCTGCCCAGTTCCGCCCTGGCGGGGCCTTCCAATCCGGTGACGCTGGGGTCCGACCAGATCGCCAACATGTCTTCCTGCCCTTCGACCGGTTGCATCTGCTTGCGCAGGAACTGGCCATGCTTTAGCAACGTTGCGCGGACCTGGTCGGCGTCTTCGTCGTAACGCTCCAGGTACATCCCCAGCCCGTACATCGTGCCGGCGTGGCGAACGACGTTGTACTCGTCGGTTGGGGGAATTTCAGGATCGGTGTTGATAATGTAAGCGAACTTGCCCTGGTCGTCGGTGGTGCGAACGAGATAGTCGATGGAACGTTTGACGCTGCCGCGAAGCTGTTCGGCGGTGAACTTCGGCGGCCATTGGATCTCAGCCAGCTTGGGCGTCGCCGCTTCCATCCCCTCCAGCGGCGGCTTCGACACGTCTTCTTGTGAGTTCGCCTCCGCAGTTTCGTTGGCGACGACGTGCGGCGAAGGGGGACGTTTGACGCACGCCGTGGTTGTGAGAATCACAGCCGTAACGATCAGCCCGTGTGCCACTGCTTGAAAGCGCATTTGCCTACCCATTCGGATGTCGTTGCCACGCTTTCAAGCAGTGCCGGCCGATCAGTTGCTACAGCACTGCTTGAAGTCGTGGATAGCTAGTTCGATAAACAAGTCTAGCTCGACTTCAAGCAGCGGCACACAACTATGCCAACTCTTGAGCAATTGAGGACAATTGCTCTACAAAATCTTACACCCGCGGTGGGCGAGGTTCGGCTTCGCGGGGATCGTCGCTGGTTTCGCCGAGTTCGCCTAAAACATAGCGGACCGCCTTTTTCAACTGCTTGTCAACGAAGTCGCTCTCGGTCTCATCTTCGGCTCCGCGGACCACGTCGCGCTTCCGCCGGTAATCCAGCAGATCGCCCATCTCGTCGTCAGTCAGGCGGACGCGGAACCCTTCGCTGGGTTGAACTCCCCAGACGTCGGATTCGCTGGCGCCGTCGAAGCGGTGAATGTTCAATCCGCTGGGGCGATGGTAACTGGCGGTCGTCAGCTTCAGCGCGCTGCGGCCCGATTCCATGTTGATGATGTTCTGCACGCTCCCTTTGCCCCAACTCCGCTCGCCGACGACGATCGCCCGCTCGTGATCTTGCAGGCAGGCGGAAACAATCTCGCTGGCGCTGGCGCTGTAGCGGTTGACCAATACGGCCATGGGGAAACCTTCATACGTGCCAGTCTTGTGTGCCCGACGCGGTTTTTCCGGCGTGTTGCGGCCCTTGGTGCTGACGATCACCCCTTCGCTGACGAACATGTCAGCGACTTCCACCGCCGAACTAAGCAGCCCGCCTGGGTTGAACCGCAGATCGAGCACCAGCCCCCGCATGCTGCTGCTTTCCAGCTTCCGCATCGCGGTCCGCAAGTCTTCGGCCGTGCGGCGGCTGAAACTGGTCAGGCGGATGTAGGCGATCTTCTTTTCCTCGTCGAGGTACCAGTTCCACGAATCGTCGTCCAGCCGCGTGTCGCCCAGCACCGAATCGACCCGGACGATCTCGCGCTTCACCTTGACCGTTTCCTCTTTGGCTTCTTCATCGTCGGCATGGGGATGCCGCACCGTGAAGGTGACGCTGGTGCCGACCTTCCCCTTGAGTTTCTTCACCGCCTCATCCAGGGTGATGCCTTTGGTCGATTCCCCTTCGATCTTGATGATCACATCACCCGCCATCAGGCCAGCACGGTAGGCGGGCGTGCCGACGATGGGGCTGGTGATCGTCAGCCAACCGTTCTGAATGGCGACTTGAATACCGATGCCGCCAAATTCGTTCTCGACGCCGCTGCGGAACCGGTCGAGGTCTTCCGGCGGAATGTAGTTCGAATACTGATCGAGCTTGGAAATGACCCCTTCGATGGCTGCCTCGACCAACTCGCGGCGGGAAACTTCCTTCACGTAGTTCCGCTCGACCTGATCCATCGTGTCGGCCAACAGGCGGAGCAGCTCGTAGTACTCTTCCTCCGTCAGTTCCTCTGCCACCTGCGGCGGACGGGGCTGGGCCTTGCGGGGATCGTCTTCCGACCGGGCCGGCTGTGCGGATAAGCAGACAACGGCAATCGCAACGATCAACCCCAGCGACCACGCACTGGCACTATGGAAACGCACTGACTTGTTTCGCATCATCGATTTCTCCGTCGGTTGCAGCCCACTGTGCCCTGCCATTGAAAGGTATCCCTGCCCATTGAGTTGCGCAGCCCAGCCCAAACGTTCCATCGTCGGGCGAGAGAGAATGCGCAAACTCTTACGGCCAGAGAACTTATACCGAAGTATAAGTGACCACCTGAGGCCGGGCAACTAGAACGGCCGGCGGGGTAATCGTTGCGACCGTTGTGATCTGCGTTTTTGGGTTTTTGGACGCAGAACTGCAATCAAATTGAGTTTTGAACGACGTATCCAACCACGGTTGCAACCAACGTTGAAACCCCAACAAATATCAGTAGAAAAATTGTGAGGTATCCTGCCTGTTTCCATTTACTTTGAAGTACCGCGCGAGAAAGCCCTAACAGCGTCACCGAAACCGTCAGTAGTGCCACACCCACCGGGAATGCAAGAACGGCGTCCCAGAACAACCAATAGCGCGTAGGATCTTCGGTCGTCAACACCATTCGGATAGCCGTGAACGGGCCTCCGAAGGTCATTCCAATTCCCGGAAAGGCGAGCAGCAACGCGGGCACGATCAGAAAAAGAGTGACTGGGATCACCCTCAATCGCGAAGTTGCCTTCTTCGAGGGTGGAGTCTCTTCGCTTAGTCCCTCGGAAGAGGGTGATTGATACGGGTTCTACGCACTCACGTCGTTGGCACTTCTTGGATGTAGCTCTTCATGAAGTGGTTTTCGACGGCGAGCTGGTCGATTTGCGACTTGACGACGTCGCCGATCGAAATCAGTCCGGCCAGTTGGCTGTCGTCATCCAGAATGGGCAGGTGGCGGATGCGCCGGGTGGTGAGCAAGCTCATTGTGTCGGAAACCGTGTCACCCGGCTTTCCCGTAATGACGCTGGTGGTCATATAGTCAGAGACGTGCAACTCGTTCAGATCACGCCCGGTGGCGACGTAGCTGCGCAGGAAGTCGCGCTCGGTAATGATGCCGACCATGCGGTCTTCATGTACGACGACCAGCGAGCCGCAGTTGCGGTTGACCAGTTCTTGCGCCAACTCGGCCAGCGTCGCTTCCGGCGCGATGGTGTAAACCGTTGAACCCTTGGTGACGAGAATCTCTGACAGTTTCATGCGGCCTTGCCCTTTGATGAGTTGCACAACTTTCTCAGCATACATTCGGGGACTTCGGCGTGTCAAATATTTGCCGCAACCGGTCGCTTGTGAAAAACGTCACGAAGTGCATTTCCGTTTTTCCGTGTGAAAATGAATGCGACGTTGCGGGTTAGCCAAACCTTCCCTTCCTTTTTCGGGCGATTTTTCCGCCGCCAACACGCCGCGGTTGATTGACCAGCCGTGTCCGGCGGTGAGAATACCATTCCCCAATCAACTTCTTCATTGATGTTCGGGGAGCGCGCCGCTATGGATCAACAAAACACCACCCAATCGACAGACGTTCATCAGGTATCGAGCGAAGCTCCGAACACTGATTTGTGCGCGCTGGCGGAAGAGCAACTCTCTCAAGAGGAAGCCGCTTTCGAAGCGGCCGAAGCACTCGCTTTCTGGTTAAGCGCGCTGCACTGCGTGATCGTCTGGCGCGACGGCCCGAAGCGGCTTCGCCCCGCCCAACCCGGGATGCGAATCCGAGACGTCCGCGCCGGCGACGATGTCTATTGGGGCGACCAGCGGCGAACCGTTCGCAGCGTGGCGGTGTACCGGTAGCAGAGTGGGACAATTGTCCTCAATTGTTCTACCAAGGGCCAAAACATGGTCCGGCCATTGCTTCTGTGGGGGTATTTTTCGGAATTTCGTGTACAATAGAAGTTCCTACCCTCCCCCTGCCGCGACACATTCTCACCCTACGGATTTTCGGGAGCATTTTATGCCGAGGTTCATCCGCGATGGCCTTTTTGCACTCGCAGTTCTTGCGACACTCACTTGCCTTGCCGCGCGTGCCGATGAGGCCGCCGATAAAGAACAGGTGTCGCCCAAGCCGGTCAGTTTCTATCACGACGTGCGGCCGATCTTTCAGGCGCGATGCACCGGCTGCCATCAGCCGGCCAAAGCTGGCGGCGATTATGTGATGACCGCGTTGGAAGATTTGCTGCGCGGTGGCGAAAGCGAAGAGCCCGCGGTGGTTGCCGGCGATCCTTCGGCCAGCAATTTGTTGACGATGATCATCCCCGTTGACGGCCAGGCCGAAATGCCCAAAGGCAAGAAGCCGTTGGCCGACACCGAAGTGGCGTTGATCCGCCGGTGGATCGAAGAGGGCGCGAAGGATGATACACCCGAAGGCGCGAAGCAGATTTTTTCAGCGCAGAACCCACCGGTCTACGATCGGCCGCCGGTGATTACGTCGATTGATTTTTCGCCCGACGGCAAACTGCTAGCAGTCGCGGCGTTTCACGAAGTACTGTTGCTCGACGCGGAAACGCACGAGCGCGTGGCGCGGTTGATCGGAACTTCTGAACGGATCGAGTCGGTCAGCTTTTCGCCCGACAGCGCGCGGCTGGCGGTCGCCGGCGGTTCACCTGCCCGCAGCAGCGAAGTGCAAATTTGGAACGTCGAGAAGCGCGAGTTGCTGCTCTCGGTTTCAACAACTTACGACACGGCTTACGGCGGAAGCTGGTCGCCCGATGGAAAACTGATCGCCTACGGCTGCGCCGATACTTCCGTGCGCGTCATCGATTCGACAACCGGTCAGGAAGTCGCTTACATGGCAGCCCACGATGATTGGGCCCGCGGCACGGTGTTTTCCGGCGACGGCAAAAGCGTCTTCTCGGTCTCGCGTGATCAAACGGTGAAAATGACCGACGTGGCGACCGAGCGGTTCGTCGGCAACGTCACCACGCACACGCCCGGCATCCTCAAAGGGGGCATGATCGCCATCGCCCGTCACCCCAAGCGGAACGAACTGCTGGCCGGCGGAGCCGACGGCGCGCCGAAGCTGTTCAAGATGGAAGTGAAAGCCGCGCCCGCCGGCGGCGGAAACCCGAATCAGATTCGTGAGTACCCGCGCATGACCGGCCGGGTGTTTGACGTGGTGTTCAACGCCGACGGCACACGGGCACTGGCCGGCAGCAGCCTCGACGGCAAAGGCCAACTGCGTGCTTACGAGACCGACAACGGCAAACAAGTTTGGAATCTCGACCTGGCAGAGAGCGGCATTTACGCCCTGGCGATGGCCCCCGCCGATGCGCGACTGGCGATCGCCGGAACCGACGGCAAAATCCGCTACGTCGACCCCGCCAAGGGAACCGTGACCGCGACGTTCCCGGCGGTCGAACTTCGTGAAGACGCCATGAACAGCGCCAAGTCGCTCGCCGAAGTTCCTTTCGTGCATGACGAAACAATCGCCGACGAGAGGCTGCCGGAAGGGGCGAAACTGGTCGAACTGACCGCCATTCCCGCGGCGATCGCAATCACCGACCCGACGCAATACGTTCAAATCGCCCTGACCGCGAAGCTGGCCAGCGACGACACGGTCGACGTGACTCGTCTGGCGAAATTCGAAACGCCTGCCGAACTCGGTACAGTCTCCGCCCGCGGGTTGTTCACCGCCAGCGATGATGGCGATGGGAAGATCATCGCGGCCATCGGCGGGCAGCGTGTGGAAATTCCTGTTAGTGTCACCGGGCTGAAGGAACCGTTCACGCCTGACTTTATCGTGCATGTGAACCCGGTGGTCAGCCGGCTGGGCTGCAACTCGGGCACGTGCCACGGTTCGAAGGATGGCCAGGACGGGTTCCAGCTTTCGCTGCGCGGCTACGACGCCATCGCCGACGTCAGGGCGTTCACCGACGATCTGGCCTCCCGCCGCGCGAACGTCGCCCGGCCCGAAAAAAGCCTGATGCTGCTGAAAGCGACCGCCAGCGTTCCGCACCAGGGCGGGCAAGTGGTTGTGCCCGACTCGAAGTACTACCGCATCATTCACGATTGGATTGGGGCCGGCGCGGTGCTGAATACCGATGCCCCGCGCGTGGAGTCGATCGAAGTCTTCCCCAAGAACCCAACGATTCAATCCATCGGCGCCCGCCAACAGGTTCGGGTCGTCGCCAAGTACACCAACGGGGAGATGCGCGACGTGACGCGCGAAGCGGTCCTGTCCAGCGCCAACACCGAAGTCGCCACGATTGATGACGCGGCGCTGCTCACTTCGATCCGGCGCGGCGAAGCACCTGTGCTGGCCCGTTACGAAGGTGCCTACGCGGCGACCACCATCACCGTGATGGGTGACCGCGAAGGGTTCGCCTGGCAGCAACCGGAATCGTGGGGCCGCATCGACGAGTTAACCGCCGCCAAGTGGCAACGGATGAAGATCGAGCCGAGCGATCTGTGCACTGACGCCGATTTCATCCGCCGGGTTTACCTCGACCTGACCGGTTTGCCCCCCAAAGTGGAAGACGTAAAAGCGTTCCTCGCCGACGAGCGGGACACGCAAACCAAACGCAACGAGTTGGTCGACAAGCTGGTCGGCAGCGAAGACTACATTGAGTATTGGACGAACAAGTGGGCCGACCTGCTGCAAGTCAACCGCAAGTTCCTCGGCCCGCAAGGCTCCGCGGCGTTCCGCAAATGGATTCGCGGGGAAGTTGCCGCGAACACGCCGTACGATGAGTTCGCGACTAAGATCATCACCGCCTCGGGTTCCAACAAGGACAACCCGGCCGCGTCTTACTTCAAGATCACACGCACGCCGGTCGACACGATGGAGAACACCACGCACCTATTCCTGGGTGTGCGGTTCAATTGCAACAAGTGCCACGACCACCCGTTCGAGCGCTGGACGCAAGATCAGTACTACGAAACGGCGGCGTACCTCGCTCAGTTCGAACTGAAAGCCGATCCGGCCAGCGGCAAGAACAAGATCGGCGGCACCGCGGTGGAAGGGGCGAAGCCGTTGTACGAGATCGTCGCCGACAAGAACTCCGGCGAGATCACACACGACCGCACCAATCAGGTGACCGCCCCGATGTTTCCGTTCGATTGCGACTACGAAGCACCTGAAAACGCCACACGCCGCCAGCAGTTGGCCGCCTGGCTGACGTCGAAAGACAACCAGTATTTCGCCCGCAGCTACGTCAACCGGTTGTGGGGTTACATGTTTGGCATCGGCATTATCGAACCGATTGACGACATCCGCGCCGGCAACCCGGCCACCAACCCGGAACTGCTGGACTACCTCACGCAGCAGTTCCTGGAAAGCGATTTCAACGTGCGGGAAATGCACAAGCTGATCGCCAAGTCGCGCACGTATCAGCTTTCCGTGGCAACGAACCAGTGGAACGCCGACGACAGCACCAACTACTCGCACGCCATCGCCCGGCGGCTGCCGGCCGAAGTGCTGTACGATTCGATTTACCGCGTGACCGGTTCGGTCTCGAAAATTAAAGGAGTCCCCGCCGGCACGCGGGCGGCCGCGATTCCCGACGCCGGAGTGAAACTGCAAGATGGTTTCCTGGGCAACCTGGGACGTCCGGCCCGCGAAAGCGCCTGCGAATGCGAACGGGCGACCGGGTTGGAACTTGGCCCGGTGATGGCGCTGATCAGCGGACCGACCGTGGCCTCGGCCATCGGCGATGGCGGTAACGAAATTGCCAAATTGGTCGCCGCCGAGCAGGACGACACAAAGTTGATCAACGAGATTGTCCTGCGCGTGCTGAACCGCCCGGCGAAGGAGGCCGAAATCAAAACCAGCATCGAACTGATTGAAGAGTTGCCGATGCTGCACGAGCAACTCACGGCAGAATTGAAAAAGTTCGAAGACCAAATGGCCGAGCGCAACGCGGAAAAAGAAGCCCAGCGTCAGGCGGCCATCGAAAAAGCGAAAGCCGCGATCGCAGCCTACACCGCCGAGATTGCCGAGCGCGAAAAGCA
>CALBTA010000104.1 GCA_937967755.1 uncultured Planctomycetaceae bacterium
TCATTGCGGCCTTGGGAATCGCGGTTCATCGGATTTGAGTGGTTCGCCAAAGCAGATTGCCAGTCCCCTCGCGATCAGTTTCGGGAAGCGATCGCCCACTTGCCATTGGCCCGAAGCAGCGCGGGCACTCACATCGTGTGTACGACGTATGGATAGCCGCTGGCTGGTTCTGATCGTCGGGGACCGCCGATCTACTTTTTCATCGCCGAGGCTCATTTCGCGCTGCCCTGCAAGGCTCGGAAAAAAATTTGGTGAAATTTCAAGAATCTTCCGAAATAGCGCACAAAAGTGTACCACTTCGGGTATAATGTACGTGTGTTCGGTATCACCCACAGTGGAGAGAGGTAGGGCTTTCAGGCGCTTATAGTAGGAGGTTGACGATGGTTGCTTTGGGGAAAGTTCGATATCGCGTGGTGCTTCGATCACGCAGTTTGCTGAGAGCGAATTTGGGCAGCGGAGCGAGCTTCGGAAAAGCCAAACCGGTTCGATCACAGCGCGCGGAGAAGATTCAGCACCACCCCCGAAAACCGGGCACCTTGGTGAATGTTGCCGATTCTTCGCCAACAGCCGACTGGCTGCAAGTGATGGATTGGCAACGACTTACGTCCATTTCCGCCCGCCCGCGACGGGCCAAGAATTCACCACCGCCCCAACCGGGTGGTGAAAACGCAGGAATGACGCAAGCTCAAGCGGCAGAACGACTTACAGCGCAATTGTGGTGGCCGGATTTCACCGCCCTTGGTGAATGGCATTCGCCGCTCACCTGGCATAAAGCAAATCCGGCGAGCCTTAAACTACGTCCCAAACTCAGGGCGACGGCGGCCGAGTTGGGTTTGCAGGCGTTGGACGATGCTGCTGTGCATTTGGCTGACGCGGCTTTCGCTGAGATCGAGCGTCGCGCCGATTTCCTTCATCGTCAGCTCTTCGTAATAGTACAAGATAATGATCAAACGTTCATTTCGGTTCAGGCCCTTGGTGACCAGCCGCATCAGGTCGTTCTTCTGGATGCGGCGGGTCGGGTCTTCGCCCTTCTTGTCTTCCAGGATGTCGATCTCGCGAACGTCTTTGTAGCTGTCCGTTTCGTACCACTTTTTGTTCAGGCTGATCAGGCCGACCGCGTTGGCGTCGGAGATCATCTTCTCGACTTCCGGCACGGTCATTTCCATTTGCCCCGCCAGTTCGATCACCGTCGGTGCCCGGCCGAACTTGGCTTCCAGCTTTTTCGTCGCCTCGTTGATCTTGCTGGCTTTGCTGCGGACCAACCGCGGCACCCAGTCCATGCTGCGCAGTTCATCGAGCATCGCACCGCGAATACGCGGAACGCAGTACGTTTCAAACTTCACGCCGCGGGCGATATCGAACGCGTCGATCGCATCCATCAACCCGAAGATACCGGCGGAAATCAAATCGTCCAGTTCGACGCCCTCGGGCAAGCGCGACCAGATTCGCTCTCCGTTGTACTTGACCAGCGGCAGGTAACGCTCGACCAGTTGGTTACGCAGCGCTTTGTTGCTGGGATCGGCCTGGTATGCGATCCAGACCGGAAGAATGTCGGCCGGGATTTTCGGCTTCACCTCGGCGGCTGGTTGTTCCGCGGGTGCTTCGGTCGTTGCGGCCGTCGTTGCCGAAGTTGCAGCCGTGGTGGTTGTTCCGGCAGTCGCTGGTTCCGGCTGGGCAGCGGGCGTCGCGAGCGTTGCTTCGGGAGCGGTGGCCGTCGTGGTCGTCGTCATGCAATCCTCCGTGATTGGCATCCGCGCAATGGCGGTTATCGTCGCAAGTTGAGATCCTTCTCACTTCGTGGTCGCTTATTGCTTTTCGCTCTGCGAAAAGCTGTCTTTCGCGGCGCGAAAGACGACTATGCTTGTGTTTCCGTTTTTTCGGCTTCGACTTCCGCGTCAAATTGTCGCTGCACCGTTTCGGCGATGTTGGTTCCGGCAATCGTGCCGGCGACCCAGCCGATCGCCGCGAACAGGAACATCGCGGCGGCCGCGTAAAGCATCGTATTGCCGGGGGCGGCACCGTGGATCAGCCCGCGGGCAATGATCGTCACGAAGGCCAACAGCCCGAGCGTACCGGCATAGATTCGACCCATTCGTCGTTCCCGTGGCGGCAAACTTTACGTAATCGACTTAGTTTGACAAGTTGGTGCGCGGCAAGTCTCCTTTGATAATTCGTCAGTTGATTGTTCGTAGTTGAGTTGAAGTTGGGATTTTGTGGGAGAGGTTCTGATTCTATGTGAGTACTGCTTGGTTTACGCGGTTGCCAGTTGGTTGGTTTGCATGGTGTTCCACTGGGTCAGTTCGGTTGCAATTTGTGCAATGGCCGTCGCGGCGGGGCATTGGGGAGCGTAGCTCGCTAGCGGCGTTCGTGCCGCCGCAGCCGCTGGCACGTTGTGATCGACCGGAATGCTGCCGGCGAGGGCAACGCGCAGATCCAGAAACCGTTGGCACGAACGATCGATCCGCGCGTGTACGTCAGCCGGATCGTCTTCGCTGCCCAGTTGATTGACAATGATATGTATGTTGGGTTGGGCACAATTCGCGCCGGCGATTTTGACCGCCGCGTAGGCATCCATCACGGCAACCGAATCGGCGGTCGTGATCAGCAGCACGTGATCGGCGGCTTGCCAATACCGCTGGGCCGTTTCGCCGGTGTCGCAGCCGATGTCGAGCACGATGAGGTCGACGTGGTTGCCCAGGCGTTGCAGTTGATCGATCAAACGTTGTTGTGCCGCGGGCCGGATTTCCGGCGAATCGGGCGAAGCCCAAGCCCCGGCGGAAACTTGAATGCCTTCGGGCCCAGCGATGAGGGTTTCGTGAATGTCGCGGCGGCCCGCGAGTATGTCGCGCGTGGTGTGGCGGGGTTTCAGGTCGCAGTGCAGGGCGACATCGGCTCGGCAGAAGTTGACATCCGCCAGCAGCACGCGTCGGCCACTGTTGGCAAGTGCGATCGACAAGTTCGTCGCGACCGTGGTGGTGCCAACGCCCCCTTTCGCACCGGCGACCGCCAACAGCGGAGGGCTTTCCGTTTTCGGAAGCGCCCGCCGGCGAATCGCACCAGCGACCAGGTGCCGCAAAATATCAGCTTGATCCGGCATGGAAGCCTCGCAGCGTTTACGTTTTGATTTGCATCATGAACCAAGTACCCAAACAGCCAAGTACCCACTCACCTTGTCACCTTGTCACCTTGTCACCTCGTCCATCCCCAACACCATCGATGCCAAACGTTCGGCGTCGGCGGCCCAGATGTCGTCGGGTACGTTCTGTCCGTTCGTTACGTAAGAAAGCGGCAAGCCGGAGCTTCGCAACAGCGGCAACACGTTGCCCAACCCGGTTG
>CALBTA010000105.1 GCA_937967755.1 uncultured Planctomycetaceae bacterium
ACTAGACACACTCGGGTTCACGGGATAGGCGCAGCGTGCTAGCAATCCGCATTACACGCCGCTGGAAACAATCTTCGGCTGCCGACGTGTTGAGAGTTTACGCCAGATTCCCTCATTGGTGCTAGCGAAGGCTCCGGTACGACGGTCTTCCAAGGCCGTCGTCACGCGTTCCCAAGCTTCGTGGAACAAGCGTCTACACACTCTCGGCGGCAACCTCTGCTTCATCTTCCTGCCAGGGGTTGGCCCAGTCGCCCCAGTTTTCAAGATAGTTGGTGTAAGCGGGCGAATCGCCGCAGTGCTCTTGCAACCAGTTATGCGCCTGATCGACCAATTCCTGCTCGGCCGCCATCGACAATTCACCAACCAACACGCGCGATCGCAGGAACACGAAGTAGGTATCCAGCACATCGCACCGGCAATAGTCGTTGATCTCTTTCAACTGGCCAGCGTTGAACATGTCTTGGACCATGTGGCCTTGCACCGCCATCTTGCCCGGCTTGCCCAGCAGCGATGCCGCCAGGTTCAATCCGCCGGTGAACCGCGTGGCGCCGAAGTTGGTCAGCAAATCGTGTACATCCAAATGCGATTGGGTGTTGTAGCGGTTGCGGGGCTGCGAGTAATTCTTGCCGCGCGCATCGAACCACGGTCCTACGTCAATGCCGAAGCGGAACGCCGCCAGCTCCAACAGCGGCAAATCAAACGTTCGCCCATTGAACGTCACCAGCGTTGGCTTCCCGTAGGCGCTCCAGCCCCGCCAGAAATGTTCGGTGATGACGTGGGGGCGAAAATCCGGTTCGTCGAGCGCGACTAAATCGAGCAGGCGAAAGTCCGCAGCGACTTTGGCAATCGCCACGCTGACCGGGATTTGAAACGTGTACGGGATGAAGTCGCTTTCGTACTTCTCCATCAGTTCGGCCCGGTACCTGGCGACCGCATCCTCGGGCGCGACCTCTTCGCCGGGGTGGCGCATTTGGGAGACCAGGTTCCCATCGGCGACGCTCTCGCAATCGAAGACAAAATACGCCACGTCCGTTTTCTTGGCCATCGCCAGTCCCTTTCCAATTCGTTGCGTCACCGCCGAGACGTGCCATTATTGTGACGGACCTCACGCGACAATCAACTGGTATAGTGTGATGCCATTGATATTGTTGAATTCGGATCGCCCAACTGAGCGGCAAGGCGCTAGCCGCCGGTAAGTAAAGGCTCACCCGCGCCTGGCGGCTCATCCTAGAATCGATACATAACATATCACCGATCGAATTTTGCCCATGACCGGTTCGTTGATTCAGTGCTTGGAACAAGTCGCTTTGCAGTGGACTAAGCAGCGCGCCCAGCGTCAACAGCGCCGCGAACTTTACGAAGCTGACTTTGATCAGATTCGCGATGCCGGCTACCTGCTGACGGCAGTGCCTGAAAACGCCGGAGGACATTGGGTCAGCGGCGCGGCAACGACGCGGCTGATTTGCGAAGCCCTCCGCACGCTCGCCCACGGCGACTCGTCGGTGGCATTGGTTTCGGCGATGCACCCGGCCGTGTTGTCTTACTGGTTGGCCGCGCCGGATGACGCATGGCAATGCGAGGCGTTCGTTGCGCAAACGAATCAGATCATCGCCGGCGTGAAGCAGGGTGATTGGTGGGGGACGATCACTTCCGAACCGGGTAGCGGCGGCGACGTGATGAAAACCCGCGCTGTGGCGAAACCGACGGGTGATCCGCATCAGTACACGCTGACGGGCGATAAGCACTTCGGCAGCGGCACTGGCATGTTGCGTTACATGGTGACGACCGCCGTGGCCGATGGGGAAGAAGCGCCCGATTGGTTTTATGTCGATTTGCAGAACGTTCCGCTGGATGGCAGCCAGGGCGTAAAACTCATCGCCCAGTGGGACGGCCACGGCATGATCGCCACGCAAAGCCATTCGCTGCGTTTCGAAGACTTTCCCGCCAACCGCATCGCCTGGCCCGGACACCTGCCTGAGACCGCCGCCCGCAGCGGGCCGCTGATTGGCTGCATGTTCACCGCGGTGATTGTCGGCATCGTTGAAACCGCGATGGAATTCGCGGCCGAAAAATATCCGCAAGAAACGGCCGGCGCTTACGAACAAGTCCAATGGCAACAGGCCCAAATCGAAGCCTGGCTGATCGTCCAAGCCTACGAAGGGATGCTGCGAGCGGTCGAATCCCAAGCCGACGCCGCCTGCCCGAAGATGCGGCGCGAAGTGCTGCAAGGCAAGACGGCGATCGCCGATTTGAGCGAGAAGCTGATGACCCGCTTGCCGCGGATCCTCGGCGGCGGCACGTTCCACCGCCGCTCTCCGCTGGGGCATTGGGCACAAGATGTTAAGGCGCTCGGCTTCCTGCGGCCCCCCTGGCCGTTGGCCTATGAAACGCTGATCGGTGAAAATGCGAAGTGATTGAACCAGTGGGACAGTTCCGCGATGGAAAACGCAATCGCCGTCGTCATCCAGGTCGCGATAGGAGCTGCAGTCGCGTTTGTCGCTTGGAAGTTGTTTTGGTGGTGGCGCGACCGCCGCCGGCGCGCTGCGATTCGAACGCTCGCCGAGAAGTGCAAGGCGGAGTTTTTCGACATCGCCGACCGCGCAACGATCGACGGCCTCGCCGAGTTTGAGTTGTTTACGAAACGGCCTGAGCAGCGGATCGAGAACATGCTCGTTCAGCGTCAGTCAGCGTTGTTAATAGCGGTATTCGACTATCGGTGGAAATCGTACGGCGTCGACAGCGATTCAGGCGATACCTTGGAACGCCGAACGGTGGTGCATGTTACAAGCCGCCGGCTGCGGCTGCCGCAGTTTTACCTTTGTCCCAATCGGTTCTGGCAGAAGCTGACCTCGATATTTCGAGAAAAGATTGCGTTTGACGATCATCCCCATTTCATGCGTCGCTACGACCTCCGCGGCAAACAGCCGGCGATGGTTCGGGAACTGTTTCACCCGGGGTTGCTGCAAATGCTTGAAACTGAACCGCGCACGCTCGTCGTCGAAGGGGGCGGAAACCAGTTCATTCTCTTCCCGCAGCAGCGAGGGTTCTTCGGCGACGGCCGTTCGCAGCCGGAAGAGTTTCCCGCGCTGCTGGGTTTGGGTGAGGCGTTCTGCCAGCAACTTCTCACCCGCGCAGGAACTGACGAAGATATCGCCGAAGTAAACGTCGAGGTGATTGACGATGCTGAGTGATCGCCCGAGCAATTGAAATCCATGAACACAAGCCCCACGGAAACAGAAAGCCAGCCAGCGGGGATCGCCGTCGGTTGTGCGACTGTGTTGGGCTTCACTATCGGCGTGCCAGTCTTGCTGGCCGCTGGGCTTGTCTGTGGATTGTGCGGGTTTGGGTTTACGAAGCTGACCGACACGTTTGCGTACGCGCCTTATGTTGGGGGAGCAATTTCTGGCTTGTTGGCGGCCGTCGCGGGCGTGCCCGTCGGCGGTTTCTTTGGCGGGTTGTGGCACGCCCGCCGCCCTCGGCCGAACACTTGGCGTGAATACGTTCCGCAGATGGATCGCGTCACTCGTCCGCTGATGCCCTGGGTCTCAATGATCATCTGGTTCCTTTCCCCCGAGACCTGGTTGACGGTGGTTTTGCTGACGGCAGCCGCCGGCGTGGGGATCTTCGCCGTGTGCTCTGTCAACACCGCCAGCTTTGTCACGGCGGGGCTTCCGTTGTTAAGTGCCGGCCTGGCTTTCGCGTTTATATTGTCGTTTGGTGATTAGCTTTAGCCACTCTTCAATCCTAGAAGTCAAACGGTAGACTTTACCCTTCGCAACCAACCCCGCGCCTGGCCTCGCATGAACGACAGCACCCGCGAACTGAAAATTCAAACCGCTTGCCTGATGGTGGTCGCCGCGTTGGCGATTGGCTTGGCGCTGTATCTGCTCCGGCCGGTGTTGGTGCCGTTTGTGTTAGCGTTGTTCTTCGCCGCCGGGCTGGCGCCGATTTTGGATTTGATTGAAAAACGCCTCGGGGCTCCGCGGCTGGTTGCTGTGGCGATCGCATTTTTGGTGGGGTTGGTGTTGTTGGCGGTGCTGTGGTCGTTTGTTTGGTTGAGCGTGCAGTCGCTGTTGGACAATCGGCAAATGTACGAAGAACGGATCGATCAACTCATTGACGATGCGAACGCCAGATTGCCCGACTACGTGCAAATTCCGAAGCGTGCAGGGCAACCAGCCGAACCGGTCGTGGTCATCGACCCCAACAACCCGTCTCCGCCAGTCGTCGCGCCGCACCCGCTCAACGATCCGAGCGTCCGTTCCTACGTCAGCTACGGCATGTCCTTGATTTCAAGGACGTTGCTAGAACTATCTTCCAACGCCGTCATGGTGTTGATCTTCATGTTCTTCTTGCTGCTGGGCGGAAGCACGTCGGCCATTCCACGCGGCGGTGTTTGGCGAGAGATCGAAGGGAAAATTCGCGGCTACATCATCACCAAGACGGTCATCTCCGCGCTCACCGGCGCGGCCTTCGCGCTGGTGCTTTATCTGTACGGCATCCCGCTGGCGCTCGTCTTTGGGTTGTTGGCGTTCCTCTTGAATTACATTCCCAACATTGGGCCGCTGATTGCCAGCTTGTTGCCATTGCCGTTGATCCTGCTGCACCCGGAATTGTCGGTGTTGGACATGGCGATGGTCATCGGCCTCAGCGCTGGCGTGCAATTCATCAGCGGAAATGTCGTCGAAACCAAGGTGATGGGTGATTCGTTCGAGCTGCACCCGGTCGCCATTTTGCTGACGCTGATGGTCTGGGGCATGATCTGGGGCATCGTCGGAATGTTCTTGGCCGTACCGATGACCGCCGCGGTGAAAATTTTGCTCGCCCGCTTCCACCAAACCCGAACCGTCGCCGACATCCTCGCCGGGCGTTTCGAATCGCTGACCGCCATGCTCGATTCCGAGAAGCAGGAATCGAAACCGGCTTGAAAAACTTTCATTCCGTCGGGTGCCACTCAACGCCGTTACCCTTTTGCTAGGCGGGAAAAGTCGACCTTGATG
>CALBTA010000106.1 GCA_937967755.1 uncultured Planctomycetaceae bacterium
GCTGCGGCAGTGCCCGGTCTGCGAGCGCACGGTGCAGAACGACGAGGTCGTGCGGCTGAAGCGTGAAGATAACGATAAGGTTGTCGAGTTTCCGATCGCCCAATTGAGTCGCGGCGATCGCGAGTACCTTCGCAGCCTAGACTCGCAACGTGTCAACCTTCACCAGGTTGACCGCGCCGCGTACGACTCAACCGTCCAACCAGTGCTTCGGCAGTTCTGCATCAAATGCCACGGCAGTGAAACGACAGAAGCCGGTTTGCGATTGGACGATGCCGATCTCGATTTCGGCAAGCGAAGTGTCGCCATGCGTTGGACCGAGATCATGGACCGGATCAACGCTGGGGAAATGCCGCCGGATGATGAGCCACAACCGAGCGGCCAGCAGTTGACTAGCGTCGTCGAGTGGATTGCCACCGAACTGCGCCGCCGCGAGGCGGCGATTCAAAGCACCGGTGGGCAAGTCGTGATGCGGCGGATGAACCGCGCCGAGTACAACAACACCATCCGCGACTTGGTCGGCATCAACTTCAGGCCCGCTGACGACTTTCCCGCCGACCCGCCCGCGTTCGGCTTCGACAACATCGGTGCGGCCCAAAATGTCTCTCCGATGCAGATGGAACAGTACCTGGCCGCCGCGCGAGAGGTCGTTGACCGGGCGATCGTGACGGGCCCGCGGCCGAAGTCGGTCCGCTGGCGTGTCGCCGCCGCTGGCGATCAGTTTCGGGTTGACTTTCAGCCAGATTGGGAAGGCGAACGGACCAAACTGCACATCTCTTTGTATGACAAAAATGCGAGCAAAGACGGCCGGGTAGAGATGACACCACCGCACGGCGCGGTGAACGTGGTGTTGATGGACAGGGATTTTCATCCCGGTGATTACGTCATTCGCCTACAGGCGTCGGCGAGCATCCCAACCCGGGAGGAAGTTGTGGCGTTCGGAGTCGGAGCGTACACCCCGAACGAAGATACGAACTCCTGGTCCGCCGAACATGTTTTTCCAATGATGCGGGAACACTTTCGCAATGAGTTGCGTTTTCAGTATGGCCCGCCACGGTTGAGGTTCACTACCTACGGCGAGGGCGCGGCGTTCGCCGAGATCGACGTCGACGCCCCGCTCGATCAGCCCAAGGTCTACGAAGTTCGCACGAGGTTGGAGAGCAATTCGGTCGGCATCCGGCTTCTCAACGTCTATAACATTCCGGTCACCGCCGCGATTCACTCGCTGGGATCCGCGGGTAAGCGTCTACCTCGCCCGAATCTTTACCTCGATTGGGTCGAAATCGAAGGGCCGGTTCACGACGCCTGGCCGCCGACGGGTTACACCAAGATACTCTTCGAGTCAGACAACGATCGCGATTCGCCGGAATACGCCCGCGAAGTCTTGCGGCGCTTCATGTCGCGCGCATGGCGTAGGCCCGTCACCGTTGATGAAGTCGAACACAAGTTGCAACTCTTCACGCGTGCTCGCCCGAAAAAGTCGAACTTTGAAGAAGCTATCAAAGTGCCGCTGATCGCTGTACTGAGTTCGCCACAGTTTCTGTATTTGACGGAGCCCGCGACGGACCGCGAAACCGAGCTGAGTGACTACGAACTCGCCTCACGGTTGAGCTATTTCCTGTGGTCGAGCATGCCGGACGACGAACTCTTCCAACTCGCCAGCGAAAAGCGGCTAAGCGACGATGGAGTGCTGCGCGAGCAGGTCGATCGCATGCTTGCCGATCCGAAGGCCGCCGCGTTCACCGAAAACTTTGCTGGGCAATGGCTCGATCTCCGCGAAGTGGGCGTCAATCCCCCCAGCAGCGAATACTTCCGCCGCTACGACGAACACCTCCGCAGTTCGATGATCCGTGAGTCCGAGGGCTTCTTCGCCGAGATTCTGCACAACGACCTGCCGGCAACGAACTTCATTAAATCGGAGTTCGTCACCATCAACGAACGGCTCTCGCGGTTCTACAACATCGATGGAGTTCGCGGCGATCACATCCGCCGTGTGGCTGTTCCTGAAGGCGTGCAGCGCGGCGGCGTCCTGACGCAGGCCAGCATGTTGACGGTCACTTCCAACGGCACGCGTACGTCGCCGGTCATGCGCGGCAAGTGGATTTTGGACAACATCTTGGGCGATCCCCCTCCGCCCCCGCCGCCGGATGCCGGCGAAATTCCGCAGAAAGTTCCCGGCGAAGGCAAGGTGACCGTGCGCGAGCGACTGGAACTGCACCGCCGATCAACGGCCTGCGCGGCCTGCCACAACAAGATCGATCCCCTCGGTTTTGCCCTGGAAAACTTCCGTGGCGACGGATCTTGGGCAACCCAAGAAGCCAACGGCTGGCAAGGTTGGATCAACAAGAACGATCCGCAAATCGACCCGTCGGCAACGATGCCTGACGGTACACAGATCGACGGACTCGTGGACTTGCAAGACGAACTGCTCAAGCAGGAAGACAAGTTTCTGCGATGCCTGGCCGAGAAAGTCGCTACCTACGCACTTGGCCGCGGCATGGAATACTCAGATCGTCAGTGGCTGGATTCCTTGGCGACCAACATGCAATCGGGCGACAAGACCCTGCGCGGCCTGATCCAAGATATCGTTGCAAGCGAACAATTCAAAACCAAATAGCGAGACCACCCGATGAAGACTCTATCACGACGAACTCTGTTGCGCGGGACAGGTGTTGGTATCGCGCTGCCGTTGCTGGAAGCCATGATCGGCAAATCATCGGCCCAAGCGCAATCGCAAACCGCCCAACCGCCGCGGATGATCTGCTGCTACATTCCCAACGGCGTGAACATCAAGAAGTGGACCCCCAAAGGCCACGGACGCGCCTGGGCACTGTCGCCGTCTCTGCAGACGCTCCATCCGCTGAACGAGCAGGTGACTTGTTTGACGGGCCTTGGGCACCCACGATCTTTCGGTGGTCACGAGGGCGCAGACGTGTTCCTCACCGGTGCTGATTTGAACGGTACGCCGGGCAAAGATTACGCTAATTCGATCTCCGTCGATCAGGCAGCGGCGAGCGTTCACGGATTGCAAACGCGAATTCCTTCGCTCGAACTGTCGTTCAATAGCGGCACGGGCTCAGCGGGGCACTCGATCACGCTTTCGTTTGACCGCAACGGTACACCGCTGCCTGCCGAGAATCGCCCGCAGGCTGTGTTCGACCGGCTGTTCGTCGCGGACTCGGCGTCTTCACGGGACGCTCAACAGCAGCGGCTAGCTGAAGATCGCAGTATCCTGGACTCAGTTCTTGACGACAGCCGCGCTCTGAACCGGCGGTTAGGGAAGGCCGACCGCGCGAAGCTTGATCAATACCTCAATTCGGTCCGTGAGGTTGAACGCCGAATTCAGCGCCGTGAAGATTGGCTCGACAAGCCGAAGCCGAAGGTCAGCGCCGACGGGCTTAAGCTGGACGCCAGCGCCCGACCGCGAGGCTATCAAGACTACCTTCGCACGATCTACGACCTGATCGCATTGGCGTTAGAAACCGACACGACGCGAATTGCGACCTTCCAAATGGGAAAGGAATCAAACGGCGGCTCGTTCGCCGAGCTTGGTATCCAGGGCGACCAGCATTTTTATAGCCACCACGGTGGGGCCGAGGATATGCTCAAAACACTGGCCCGCATTGATC
>CALBTA010000107.1 GCA_937967755.1 uncultured Planctomycetaceae bacterium
CGAACTATTCGACCGGGGCATACCAGCCGGGAAAGCACACGCATCAGGCGTTGCGCCAAGTTCCCCGCACGGATGTGGGCCAGTGGGTCCATTTGGCTGGCGTCTATGATGGCGCAGCCTGGCGGCTCTACCGCAATGGCCGTGAAGTGGCCGTTCAGAAGACCGAGTTTGGCGCTCGCGGGCGTCCCGTCCATTGGCGTATCGGCGGCGCAGGCGACCCGGAGCAACCCTTCTTCTTCCACGGAGCCATTGACGAGGTGCGGATTTACAACCGCGCCCTGTCCGCGGAGGATGTCGGTCAACTAGCGGCAATTCAGGACTGAGAAAACGGGCTTCAGCGATTCAAGAGAAACACAAATCGGGGCGTGCGATTGGTCGCTCGACGTCAGCATTGCGGCTTGTGCTATAATGATGTGAGATGAAACTGTTCACCACATCGGGACACTACTATGTTTTGCAAACGCTTCTTTATCTCCGCGATGGCCACCGCATTGGCTGTATTTGCCGGCCAGTTTGCGGCGGCTCAACAATTCGGCGGCGGGAATTCCAGTAGTGGGCTGTTTGGGTCGCGCAGCTTGGGCGGCGGCATCAGCGGCGGTGGGGGCAGCGCGTTTGGCGGCAGTGGGTTTGGCACGCCGGGCAACGCGGTCGAACAAGCGCAAAGCGGCGCGGGCGAAGTACAAGGGGGTGAGCGCTTCACGCGCGACGGACGCCAGGCGGGCGCTTTCGTGGGAGCGGACAGCGCCGACGCAACCGATGTCTTCGGCGGGCAAATGCAAGGGTTTCAAGGCAGTGGTCTGGAGCAACTGCTCGGCGCTGCGGCTGGGCGCAACTTTCGGAATCAAGGAAGCACCGGCGGAAGCTCGGCCACTCCGATGCGGGCGGCATTGTCGCTGGGGTTCACGCCTGCGCGGCCAACGGCTACGGCGCTCACCACGCAAATGTCTCAGCGGATGTCGAAGCTGCCCAACCTAAACATCGACAGCCCAATTACCATTGCGATGGAAGGCCGGACTGCCATCCTGCGCGGACGGGTGGCGACGGCTCACGATCGAACGATGGTCGAGCAGTTGGCCCTGTTGGAGCCGGGTGTGTCGAAGGTCCGTAACGAACTTCAGTACCCAGGCCAACCCGCGGCGGCGAAGACAGCGAGCCCTGTTGTTGAAGAAGTTGACGTTGGAGATATCGCTCCGCCCACTGCTCCGCGGATTCCTTTGGAGGAGTCGCCGTCTGAGGAGATTCCTCTGCCGCTGCCAACTGAACGGGTTGGTGCGCCGGCTCCCGCTGCTCCCACGGCGCCGCTCTTTGACGACTGAAGCGCTCGTCGCGGTATTGGTCGGCCCGAGCCGCGCTGAATTTTGCCCGGTCGTAATGGTCCCAACCCGATTGGTTGTCGTTGCGGGTTTGGGAAGCGACATAGGATCGCTGCGAACGTGGAATCGAATGGGAATTGGCCAATCGATCTCGCGTTGCGCCGGGAACGTTGATGGTAGTCGTTCGCATGGCATTGGACGCCGGCTGCATCGACGTTGGCTGTGCGGTGTGGGCGACCTGGCGGACGGGTTGCCCGTGCGGCACGGAGCGCGTGCTCGGGTATTGCGCGTGCGCCGCGGGAGTAACAGCGGAAGCGGCCGGGTTTTCCACCCCGGGTAGGCGATGCCGGGCATGCGAGCCGGCGACCAGACCGCCTTCGGCCGGAATGAAGAAAGGCACCAAGCTGAGTTGCTTCGTCGGGCCGCCGACTTCGTCCCATGGAATCCAAACGCTGTAGGACGGGCCAAGTTCCGACCCGCTGTAGTGCCTGGCAAGTTGCTCGCTGCTGAAGACAAACCGCCGCACAGGTTGGTTGCCAGCGGCCGGATCATCATCGTCATAGATGTAGACGATCAACTGCCCGTCCACTTTAATCGCATCGGTCCGTTCGTCATAGAAGTAAATCCGCCCGCCGAATCCGCGCGTGGGTGCTTTGCCGGCGGTGTACAAAACGGTATCAGACCAAATCGCCGCGATCTTCGTCGGGGTCTGCGGCTCGGTCGCCACGTCCATCGGCCAGCGCGAAGTTGGCTTGTAGTTGGCCAGCTTGCAACCGGTGGACAGGGATGCGCCAACGACCAACACCCAAGCGATGGCGGTCAGTTGAGTTCTTGATGCGAGAATCATCCTTGATCCTATATTCAGTAGCGGGGGCTTCCAGCCAAGTTTTAATACGTCGTCAAACACTTTCACGGTGGCTAGAAGCCCCCGCTACGACAGCACATGCTATGGTGCGATTGGCAGTCGGGATGGCCGTGCTCGTGATGCTGGTGTGTATTGTGCGGGTTGAACGCCGAACTGACCTCTCCGGCGGCTGAACTCGCCCCGAGTCGGCTCGTCCGTTTCGGGAATGAACATCGGCTGACCGGTATCGGGCTGTTGCAACTGGGTCGGGCCAGGCTCGATGACTTCGCCCGGAACGTAGTCATGAATTTCTTCGCCCGTGGCGTAAGGAATTTCGGAGTACGGCATCTCGCCATGGTGCAACTCGCCCGGGTACCCGCCGGCACAAGCATCGCAACCGCCGGGGCCTTCGAACGCGCCGGTCAGGCCGTGGTGACCGTGAACGTTGACCACATCGGCCAGACACCAGCTCATGCGGCTCGATTCCATGTGCTTCAGGTATTCCATATCGGCTTCGCTGCGGACGATGTAAGGCGTCATGATGAACAGCAATTCGCCGCGGTTCTCTTGCACATTGTCGTAACGAAACAGGTTGCCCAACACCGGCACATCGCTGAGGTAAGGCACACGCCGCGTGACCGTGAAAGTCCGTCGTGTGATTAACCCGCCGAGAATAACCGTTTGCCCGCTGCGGGCGCTGACGGTCGTTTGCGCAGTGATGATGTTGATTCGCGGCGAACGGATCACGTCGCCGTTGGCGTTGATCGAAACCGGAATGCCGTCGGCTTCCGGGCCAACCTCTGATTTTTCGGCGTCGATCTCCATTACCACTTGCCCGTCCGGGGCGATCCGCGGCGTAACGCCCAGCAAGATGCCGACGTTCTCCAGCGTGGTATTGTTGATGACCGCGTTGTTAACGATGTTCGACGAAGTAATCCGCGGCACTCGTTGGCCAACTTGCACGAACGCGGGTTGATTATCCAGCGTCATGACCTGCGGGCGGGAAAGAATCTGCAAACTGCGTTCGTCTTGCAGAGCGCGGATCAGCATGTTCAGCGATTCGCTGCCCGCGGAAAGCACCAATCCGCCGTATCCTAATTCCGAATTCACACGCCCCAGCGCAAACGTAGACAACGCTTGCCCGGCAAGGTTTTCGCGCGTCGCCAACGAAGCGGCGTCACTGCTATTGCCCAGCGGTTGGTTATTGAAATTAAAACCGGGAAACAGTTCCGCCCCGCCGTTAGCCGCGGTGATCATCGTACTGCGGTCGAACAGCAGTGAATCCTGAATGCCGAGTTCGACCCCGATTTCGTCGGTATCGTCCAGGGCAATTTCGGCGATCAAAACTTGAATCAGGACCATCGGCGGGCGCTCGTCGAGCTTCTCGACGATGTCTTCCACGTCCTCGAAATAGCGCGGTGAAGCGCTGACGATCAAACTGTTGCTGACCGGTTCGGGAACGACGATCACTTCGCGTTCGATCTGCTCAAACGGCGTTCCGTCGCCTGCGGCGAGTTGCTGCACGTCCCGTTCGCTACCGAGAAACTCGTTGATCGCCGCGGCTACATCGAGCGCCGGCGAGTTCTTCAAGCGGTAGACCACGGTGATCCGCTCACGGATATCACCTTCGTCCAGTCGCAGCAGAATTGCTTCGACCACTTGCAAGTCAGCGCCCGACCCTGATGCCAAGATGCTGTTAGTTCGCAGATCGACAGAGAACCGCAACGGCACCAGCGTGCTTTCACCTTGACCAGCGCCGAGCGCCACGCCCGGTTGGTTCGTTCCGCCCTGTTGTAAACCGAACAGTTCATCCAGGGTGGTCGCCAGCGAAGCCGCGTCGCCATTGACGATAGTAAAGACCTTGATCTGTGCTTCGCTGGGGAGGCGGTCGAGTTGTTCGATCAACGCGCCGATTAAATCCATCGCCTCTTCCGGGCCGCGAACGACCAACGCATTCGCCCGCACGTCGGCTTGCACTTGCACGTCGGTCAGCACGCCGCTGCGCAGCGGACGTCCGCCCGCCGAATCGATGGTGGTCAGCGTCAACATCGTGGAGCGCGCTTGATCCTGTCCGCCCCCCTGCTGGCCTCCGCCCCCTTGAGCCAAATCACCACGAATGGCCTGTTCAATCACCGGTGCCAGGTCTTGCGCCAACGTATTACGCAAGTGAAATACGCGCAGCGCACTGATCGCTTTGATCTCGGCTACGTCCAACCGGTCCAGCACGGCGGCGACTTCATCCAGATCTCGCGGGCTACCCTGCACGACGAGCGAGTTGCTACGAAAGTCGCCGGAAACGCGGACTCGCGTTCCCAGGCCGCCGCGCTCCTCGTAGAATTCCGTGATCGTCTCTTCGGCTTGCTCGACGGGCAAGTACTTCAGTTGGAAAACGCGAAACTGCGAGTCGGGCGTGACCGGCTCGTCAACCTTCACGATCAAATCCTTCGCCACCGCGACCGCTTCGGGGCGTCCGACCA
>CALBTA010000108.1 GCA_937967755.1 uncultured Planctomycetaceae bacterium
CTCCATCTCGAAGCAGCGCAGTGCGTCGGGCTGCACCAGCAACGGCGCGCCGGCGAAGGCGGCTAGCGGCACCGCATCGCAGGCGTTGACCTGAACGACGTGCTCATTGTCACCGGCCCGCACGCGCAACTCGGCCACGCCCGCTTCGCGGAGATCGACGATCACAGCGCTAATGATTTGTCCACCCAGCGATTTCATCGCGGCGACGAACGCCGCGCACGGCGAAGGCACGACGCCTTCATCTCCAGCGAGAAAATCGTAAAGCTGCCAGGCGAAGTCGCAGTCGAGCGGGATTGGGAACCGCAGCGATCCGACCTGCTTCGTGTCGGTTCGTTGTGACACATAGGCCAGCGGCATCGTCCATTCCGTCGCGGATAGTAGTAGCAAATCGATTTCCACTTCAAACGGCGAAGGGGCCGTCGGCGGGCCGTAGTCGCGATCAAAGTAGTG
Organism: uncultured Planctomycetaceae bacterium; assembly: GCA_937967755.1. Lineage (GTDB taxonomy): Bacteria > Planctomycetota > Planctomycetia > Pirellulales > Pirellulaceae > CALBTA01. The sequence goes on from CALBTA010000108.1 coordinate 451, forward strand.
TTCGCGCAGTTTGATAAACCGGTCGAACTGATCGCGCGGCAGATCGTATTGTTTCTCCACCTTGCCGTCGGCGACCTTTAGCACGCATAGATCCCAGCCTTCCGGGGCGATGCTGGGAACAATTCCTTTAGCGTTGCCGCTTCCTTGATGGGCTTTGGCGGTTTCGCGCAGGTGATACCGCAAATGGGCTTCGACGTGCGGCGCGAAGTGTTCGTTGATCAGCAACCGCAGCGGTTCACGGTCAGCATCGGCGAAGCTCAGTTCCAACTGGCTATCGCGGTCCGACTTGGGCGGATGCCAGCGGTAGCTGGCGATTTCTTGATACAGAATGTTTCGTTGGTTGTTCAGGTTCAATCCGTCGGTGCCCAGCGCCAGGCGGCGTAGCGACACCAGCAATGCCGCGGCCGGAACGAGAAATGCGCAGCACAGCAGATGCAAAAATATCGCCGGTTCTTCCGCCCCGGAAGGATCGGGTGGGTTCATAAAGAACATGGCCACCGCCCAGGCGAGCCCTCCCAACAACGGGATGGCGGCTGCCGTTGCGAAGACGATCTTCACGGCCCGCGGTGGCCCGATGCCCACCCACAAGCGCGACTCGCCAATCGGGCTGGGTGCGTTCTCGACCACCGTACGCAGCGTAATCACCGCGGCGACGATTCCCAAGGGAATCATCTGCATGCCCCACACCAGCGCGATCATCGCCACCCCTTTGCCGACGGCCGCGGCGGGCGATGGCGGCGGACCGCTCGACGGCATCAGCGCCCCGGCTGTGCCGGTCATCAGCACCACGACCGCGATGAGAACCCATGTCACGGCATCCAGTTCGCGCCACAGGTTCCACAGCGCCTGCACCAAGAACGGCGGCCGGCGCGGAGGACGCCCATCGGCGAGCGGCGCTGCCGCCGGTTCACGTCGGGGCGGAAGCGGCTGTTTCTCTTCGGGCTCCGGCAGTGGCATTTTTTCAGGGGAAGACACTGCCGCCGTCGTCGAAGCGTAAGGAACGTTCGGCTCAATCGCTTGCCGCTGATCGTTCAGCAGCCAAAGGGCGCGAAGCCCCATCGCGACGGCTCCTAGCAACCCGCCGACTATTAGCCCAGGCACCCCGCAAATAGCCGAACAAAGCACCGAGACGATTGCTTCGCTGACGGCTTGCGTCGGCGACGATGCCGCCAGGTCGGGGTTGTCGGCCTGTGCGGCTAAGATCGTCACCAGCCCGCCGAGCGCACTGCCGAACCAGCCCCCTACCGCTCCGCCGAGAACGGGCAGCGGCGACACCACTTTTTCCCGCCGGCAATAATAGAGGCTGCCCCAAACACCGAAGGCACCACCGATCACGTAGCCGCTGAAATAGAGCAGCAACGCTTCAATGCCCAGCGCCGTTCCCAACAACACGATGGCAACGATGATCACCGCCGCCGCCAGCGCCGGCCAAAGCAACTTGCCGATTCTTTGCAGGGTTTCCAACAAGTGACGCCTTGTGGATACGACGGTCTGCCAAGGCCGTCGAGTTCACGCTTGCCTTTCCGACAGCCTCGGAAGACCGTCGTACATTCAGCGCGATTGTCCCACAAAGGCGCGCGCGAAAACAGCTACTCGACTTCCGGCGGGCTGGGTGGCGTGGTGCGCGGATCGCTTTCAGGCTCCGGCTGGTCAACGTCGGAAACGGTGGGCGGGGATGGGTCCGTGTTGCGCGGGTCAGAACTTGTGGAATCGCTGGGCGCTTCATCATCGCCCGGCACGGTCGGCGGGGAGACTTCGGCGTTGCGCGGGTTGGTGGGGTCGTTGGCGGCGCGCTCTTCTTCCAGCTTGATGCGCCGCAGCGCCTCGCGGCGTACCGCCCACCGCTTGGCAAGTTCGGCGGCATCGCCCCGCCGCTGGCCGAGGGCGTCGAAGATTTCCAGGATAATCCGCAGGTCGAAATCTTCGGGCAAATCTTCTTCCAACTGCCCCAGCACCGTGCGATAGTCGTCGATGTGCACCAGCAAATCTTCCGTCTCCGGGTTGTCGAGCATCACGGGATATCGCTCGAACACCGAAGCAAAATTCTTGAACGCGCTTTCGTAAAGCTGCTTCGCACCCGGCTTTTTCTCATCGGTGATGGGGTCGGTGTATTCGGTCAGCACCGCCTGTTCGTAAAGTTTGGCGGCCTCGTGAACGTCGCGCCGGGCGTTGATCATCTCCTCGGTCTGTTCGGCGTCGCAACGGGTCGCCCAGTATTGGTAATTGACGATGCTGCGGTAGCTGTCGATGAAACCGATCCGCCGGTTCAACGCACTGAGCTGAACACCCAGCCGCAGACCCTTGTCCTTAATCTCTTGCGGAGCACGTTCAATCACCTCTTCGTGCTTCACCTCAAGACGTTTTTCCACGCTGTAGGCGATACCGACTTGCTCATCGTTCCGCTCGTCCGCCGGTAAGTCGTACGCTTCGCGTTCCTTGTCGGTCAACGCGTCGTATTTTTCCTGACGCAGTTCTTCGCGCAACGCTTCGAAGTCGGGAAACATCGCCTCGATCTGTTCGATCAGGTCGTCACGCTCTTTCTCCCGTTCATCCATAGCCGCAAGCTGAATGTACAACCCGTCGACGGAAGTTTCGATCTGCCGCCGGCCATAGTCCTCGGTCCACTCGCGGCCCGCTTCTTTCCACGAATCGGTGGCGTAATTGCTGAACTCACCTTCCTCAACGATCGTCTCGGAATAGTTGATTGACTGCATCGTCGGTTCGGAAAAGAACAGCACCGGGCTTTGCCCCCACCGCTTGCTTCCCTTGGGGCTTTCGGCCAGGGCGATTGCTCGCAGGAAGAATTCGCGGCCGACCAACCAGTTGTCGATATCACCTTGAAAATCTTGAACGGGCCGCATGTCCTCAAACGGCAACTGCTCGTGGAACATGTCGTCTTTTTTGAACAGCCGGCGGAACTGTTGCCGCTCGTCGCTACGGCCGATCTTATGCCCGAACACCCAACCGAGTTGCCATTGCAGGCGGACGTCGTTTTGGTTGAACCGCGTTCCTTCAATCAGGTAGTCGATCCCTTTCTTCACCCAGTGGTAGCGGTATTCATAGTCGTCGAACTCGACCGAAACGTTATACGACTGGTTCCAAGCTTGGAAGATCCACACTTGTATGAAGTGCGGTTGCAACTTGCTGATCTGTCGCAGCACGGCGGCGAACTGGTCCCAGTTTTCTTTCTTCTTGTGTTCGTTCGCCTGCTGCCAGAGGATTGTCGTCGCCACGCCCCGCATGCCCAGGGTCGCCAGCTTCATCGTCTCGCTGGTAGGATCGACTTCGCCCAAGCTCGATTGCGAGAGGTTGTTGTCGCGGCGCATCCGGTCGAGCATTCCGCCCGGGTATTCGCGGACGTTGTAGCCCGACGGCTGGCTGAGGTAGCTGAGCGGAATCAGCAGCACGGCGATGATGGAGATGTAAACGATCTTGCGAATGAACGCCGCTTTGCGTGTCATGCCGCCACCTCTCGCGATTTGAATACCATGTACCCCAGCGCCGCCACCACCAGGAAATAGGCCAGCGTCGTCAGCATGTGCTGGGTCATCAGTTCCGGTGGAATGTTGTACCCTTCGGCGACGAACGAAGAGGTTTGCAAATTGCCGTAGTCGGGCATCAGGTAGCTGAACAGGGTCATGATGCCGAGCATGATGCTGTCCATGCCGTAGACCGCCGTAGTCGACGCCCCCTCGCCCAGATCGCTGACCGTGTTCTTCTGGTAAAACAGGCGAATCATCGACTCCAGCGGGCCACCCCCTTCCAATTCGCCGGAGGTCACGTCGCTGATGAATTGGGCGAAGTATCCGGTGACGTAGCTCATTGCCGTGGCCAGCATGGCGACCGGCCCGCTCAGGAACGTGCTGAAAAGTACACCGAAACAAATAACCAGTACCATCTGAAACCAGATCGTGCAGTACCCCTTCGCGAAGTTCACAAAGAAATAGTTGTTGCCCGTCCAGACGTAAACATCGGGCTTGGCCGCGCCGAAGTACTGCGCCCGGTCTTCGCATTGAATGCGCACGATCAGCCGGCCGTCGTGGGCGAAGTCTTCAAACAAGTTTAAATCAGGCTGCAGCGACCCGGCCCCGCCCTTGTCGCGGGCGTCGATCTTGTACGGAATGTGTTTGCGGTCGGCGGTGAACTCTTGGGCGTAAAAAATTTGCGGCTCGCTGACCAGCGGTTGTTTGCCGGCTTTGACGTCTTCCTCGCTGAGGGCTTCGATCACCTGAATGCGGCCGAGGATGCCCTTCTCGATATCGCCCTTGTAAGTGCGGAAGACCCGCAGCGTCAGGTCCAGCGGCACGCCCTCTTCAAACTCCGGGTTGTCGGGCGAGAAGCGGTCGGGAGTGATGTTTTCAAACGTCCAAATCGCCGCCGCGCCGGTTCCCCCTTCGATGTAGCTGCGGTAGGTCCACTCGTTGCCGACGTTCACCCCTTTGTCGGTCGGCAGCCCCGCCCGATCGAGAAAACTGAGCCGGCCGTACTGGGGCATGCGGGCACGCAGTTGATCGATCGGCGGGCCGATAACGAACCGGGCGATTGCGACGTCGTTCACGATCGCCTGGGCCTGGCACAGTTTGTCGATCGTCGCGTCCAGCTTCTTGGCTTCGGCCGCGGTTTGTACATCTTCCATCGTGCTGGCCAAATCGCGGTAAAGCTGTTTGGCCTCGCCTTGCGATCTGCCGGCCGCGGTCTGGCTTTCCCCCACCAAACGGCTGGAAGTTTCAATCACCCTGCGGAATATCTGGCGGCTGTAGGCCGGATCGATGTCGCCTTCGGTCGCTTCCTGAGCGCGGCGCAGCGTGCGGGCGCTCTCAGTGATGTCGGCGATTGGCTTTGACAACCCGTTGACGTTGAAGATTTGGTGCCGATGCCCTTTTTGGACATCGGTATACCCTGTGCCGTCAGGGTTGATGTACGCGGTGTGGCGGTGATAGTCCGATTCGCTCGTCAGCCCGCTCCAACCGTGGTGGCCGTCTTCGTCTTCAATCGTCGGGTCTTCCGTCAATTCCGGAATGCCTTCGTTGTCTGCCGCCAGCCGATGCGAATGCGACAGCCCCCGCCAAACGAAGATGTAGCTTGAGATGCACATGATCGCCAGGATCAACGTGCCGATCAGCGTGAAGCCGATCATCCTTCCCAAAATTACTTCGCCCAGCCGCACCGGTTTGGTGACGACCGTGTAGATGGTGCGGTTCTTGATGTCGTTGGGCAAACTGAACGAACTGAGGAACAGTGCCAGGATCAGCACTAGCAGATTCGTCCACCCCAGCACGACACCCATGTAGAGTTGCGCGGGCTTGTCGGTTTTGACATCTAAATACCAACTGGCGAACAGCATCACGAACACAAACACGCCAAAAGCGACCAGAACCCGCATGCGGATCGCCTCTTGAAACGCCAGCCAGGTCATGGCGAAGATGCGGCGCGGCGAAATGCTGGCCAGATCGGTCCAGGCGATGCGAAGCATTCTTCCCACACGCAGGAACCCCTCGCCCGGCCCGTACTGCATCGCGAACGCCAGGTAGGCGACGAACAGAACGACCACCACCAGCGCGACCAGCACCAGTGCAAACGCCCACAAGACACCAAAGTGACCGGGCGTACTCCCCGAAGCGGGCACACCGAACAACCATTGCGAAAGCGTTAAGACTTCTTGTTCAAGCGTCATTTGGTATACGGATTGCCTTCTCGCTTCACCTTGGCGCGGCGGCCGGGTCGGGCTTCGCTCTCGCGGACGATGTTCAGGAACAGCTCTTCCAGCGTGGTGGTTGGGTTTTCCATCGACAGCAACTCGCCGCCGTGCCGGCTGATGACTTCGCGAAGCTCGGCTTGGGCTTCGTCACTGAGGCCCTTGGCTTGCATTTGGGTGACATCTTGCACCTGCAGTAAGCTGTCGACCCGGCCGAGTTCTTTCAGTTCGCCTTGGTAAAGAATCGCGATGCGGTCGCAAACATCCTGGACGTCGGCCAACAAGTGGGAACACATGACAACCGTTTTGCCCTTGCTGCGCAGATCAAGGATCAGATCCTTCATTTCGCGCGTGCCGATCGGATCAAGGCCGGTCGTCGGTTCGTCGAGCAGGATTAGCTCCGGGTCGTTGATCAACGCTTGGGCCAAACCGATCCGGCGGGTCATGCCTTTGGAATATTCTTTCAACTGCCGGCGCTTCGCCCAATCGAGCCCGACCATGGAAATCAACTCTTTCACCCGGTCGCGACGGGTGGATGCCGGCATGTCGAACAGCCGGCCGTAAAAGTCGAGCGTCTCTTCGGCGTTGAGAAACTTGTACAGGTACGATTCTTCCGGCAGATATCCAATCCGTTCGTTCTTGCCGACGTCGGTTGCGTCGTTGCCGAAGACCAACGCCTCGCCGCTGGATGGAAACAGCAGCCCCAGCAACAGCTTCATGGTGGTCGTCTTGCCCGAGCCGTTGGGGCCAAGCAGCCCGAAAATCTCGCCTTGGTGAACCTGCAGGTCGAGGGCTTTCAGCGCGCGGACTTTCTGGCGGCCCCAAAAATCGCGGTACACCTTGCTCAGGCTGCGCGTCTCGATGACGACATCCTTGGCGGAACCTTGCGGTTGGGCCTTTTCCGGGGCGGCGGCAGCCGACATAGACGCTCCAAATCAATATCCAACGGTGAACAGCAACCGAATTCCTCGCCGCCCTGGCAGAACCGCCCACGGCGAATTCAAAGATAGTAACGCTATCGTTACGGCAGAGCGACGGCCCGGGTTCGGTTACACCGGATTTTCAGGTGAAAAGTGTTCCGAATGGGCGAATTGTTCCCGCATTTGGACTAACCCAGCCTGAAATTTTCGGAATGTAAGCTGTTGTTTAGCAACGGTTTGCGCAAATTCTCTCGGAAAAACTTCGGAGTGGGTTGACGATTGGGCCAGCTTCCATACACTGGGCCTTGTTGATACCGATTCTCAATACCACTTCCCGCCCCAATGAGGTCCCTCCTGATGTCTGCCTCAAAAATTCTGACCCAGAGCACACAAAAACAAGCAAACCTGCAACACGGTTTTACGCTGGTTGAATTGCTCGTTGTTGTGGCGATCATCGCCATGCTGGTTTTGTTGCTGTTGCCGGCGATCAACGCCGCCCGGGAATCAGCCCGACAATCGACTTGCTTGAGCAACGTCCGGCAGATCGGGCTGGCGATGGCCAACTTCGAAAGCGCGACCAGCTACTACCCACCTAGTTGGAGCGAACCGGTCGACGGCACCGGTGCTGGGTGGTCGATTCACGGTCGGCTGCTGCCGTTTTTGGAAGAAAAAGTGGTTGGCGACCGGATTAATTTTCGCGAAGGGTACGACGCCGCGCCGCTGTTTGAAGGCGAGAAACTCAGTTCGGTTCGCATCGCCCCTTACCTTTGCCCCAGCGAAAAGCACGACGAGACCCGTTACAGCAGCGGGGTGGCGGAGCATTACCCGCTGAACTACGCCTTCAACCTCGGTGAATGGTTCGTGTGGGATCCCGCGACGGGCGATGGCGGCAGTGGCATGTTCTATCCCAATAGCAGCGTTCGCGAGAAGCAAGTGCGAGACGGTTTGAGCAAGACCATGTGCGCAGCGGAAGTTAAAGGTTGGACGCCTTACCAGCGCGACGGCGGTGACAGCGGGCTGACCGTGGCGGGCATTCCGACTGCGGCGAGCGACCTTCAACCAGGCGGGCAATACAAGTGGGGCGCTACATACCTCAAGCAGTCGGGCCATACCGAATGGGTTGATGGCCGCGGTCACCAGACCGGCTTCACAACGGTGTTTAAGCCTAACTTTTACGTCAGTCCCGCCCATGCTGATGGGCGCGACATCGACTATACCAGCCGGCGCGAGGGCAAATCAGCAACGGAAAAAACGTTCGCTGCCGTCACGGCGCGAAGTTATCACCGCGGGGTCGTGAATGTCGTCTTCATGGATGGTTCGGCACGCCCAATTAGCGACGACGTCGACTTGGTCGTGTGGCGAGCCGTATCAACACGCGAAGGGGGAGAAGAAGTCGACTTGCAATGATTCCAGGGGGTTGCGGCCGGGGGTGTTGGTGTGGTGATATAATTCCTCACCGTCTTACAAACCTTCACGCCCGTAGGTGAGTCCGTTAAAAAAACAAAAAAGCCCGACCACTTACCGCACGGCCGTCTAACCCCGTCGAAGCCTGGTTCAAACAAAG
>CALBTA010000109.1 GCA_937967755.1 uncultured Planctomycetaceae bacterium
TTTCTCCGAAACCAGCCACTGGGCGCGCGGAGACATTTGATAAGATTCATGACGTCAGCGAAACGAGACTGGCCGGCCAGCGGAGAAACGCGGCCTACGCAAGATTCAGCACTCCCCCCAAATACCATGCACTTTGGTGAATTCGTGCGACCCGCCGCCACGAAGCCGTCGCCCGAAGTTGAAGCTGACCAACAGGTTATGGAAATCACAATTTCGAGAGCCGCCGAAAAAATTCACCACCAGCACCAGGTGGTGGCCGAAAGTGGTGACAAGGTCGTGAGTAGCGACAGCGTGGCGGGCGATTGCGACGTAACTGCTGAATTGAACACGGCTTGGGGCGAACCAATGAGAAGCGTGGGCGACGACCAACCGCCTACCGACAGATGGAACGTAGTGAATTCGGTGGTGAATCCGATTCGAAGAACGCGCAATCCAATGTCTTCGGCGCGAGAGTTTTGAAGAACGGATCGGCGATCCGTTCTACTTTTTGCTTTCCGCCAGCAGCTTGGCGCGAACGAGGCTGCCGGGGCGTTGGGGGGATTGGTCTTGCTGGTAAAACGCAATCGCTTTTTCCTGCTGTCCGGCGAGTTCGAGCGCGCGACCGAGTTGTCCGTTGGCGTAGGGTGCCCAGGGGCTGTCGGGATCACTTTCGGCGATACGCTGTTGGAAGAAGCTAACGGCGACGCCGAATTGCGCATCTTCCAGCGCGGCGATACCCAGCCACCAAGTGGCGTGCTGCTTCGCCGCGGCGGCAACTTCGCTGAGGTGTTCGATGAACGTTCCCCGGTTTTCGTCGCTGGCGGTCAACACTTGCGGCGGCAGGCGTTTGATCCAACCGCGGGTGGTGGGCGACAAGATCGAGAGCCGGGCTTCGATTTGTTTCATGTCTTCCATTTCCGCGGCGGTCAGTTCGGTTTGGCTGCGGCGCATCGCGGCGGCGGCATCGGGGTTTTGCTCCACAACTTCGGCTTCCAGTTGCTGGCGAAAGAACTGTTCGGCCGGGTCAATGTCACCCGCCTTCAGCGCGCTGCGGCGCTGCTGGTACTGACCGAGCAGATACATATCCAACGCCAACTGCCGCAAAAGTTCCGCCCGAGACTTCGTGGAGTCCGAAGCGAACCATTTTTCCAATTCCTTTTGCACCGATTCGATTTCACCTTCGGGCTGCCGGCACGCCAGGTAATGGTAGCGTGCCCCGTGCGTGTAGTTGCCGCGCTGGCGGTTGGTCGGGCCCGCATCGTCTTGCCCCGGCTCGCCGACCTGCCCGCGAAAATGATGCAGCCGGCCGGCCCACAATTGCATCGGAGGCTGGAAGACGCTCATTCCCTGGTGGAAGCGGGCGTACTGTTGTTTGTTCGTCTGGCGGGCGGCGTCGAACAGGTACGCGCGGTAGGGTGCCTGCCAGATTTCGGCATCGCGCAGGTCCGCACCTCGCAGTCTACGGGCCAAGATGCTGGGGGCCGAGGTGAGATGCAGCGGTTGCTCGTCGTCGAGCGTTTGTTCGATCTTCAACATGCGCTGCGAAAGCGACTCCAGCCCGGCGTCGATCAGCGGAATCACATTGGGCAGCTTCTGGGCGGTCATAAAGTACGGAAACTCTTCCGTGCCCAACTGCTGCAGCAGTTCCGGGTGGCCGCGAACCTGGCTGAGCGTTGCAACCGTTGCACCGTCTGGCCCGGGAACCGGCAGGCCAAGATCGGCGTCGAAGAGGTAAACGTCATCGTCAATCAATGTGCCGACGGCCCATTCGCGTTGGGTCGAACCGCCGTCGCCCGATTTGACGCCCAACACGACCGCGTCGATCCGTTGTTGCCGGCAAAGCAGCAGGAAGATGCGGGCGCGGGTTACCGCATCGCCACGGCCCAGCAGCAGCGACTGCCAAACATGAAACTCGCCACCGGGCGGCGGGGTCATTTCCCCCTTTGCCTCTTCGCCCAATACCGGAAGTTCGGCGTCCCAGTTTGTTGCATTGAGCTGAATGTTGCGAACGGTCCAATCGAACAGTTGGCGAACCCGCATCAGTTTCAGGCGATGCTCGGCGGCGTGCAGGTCTTCTTCGATTTGCTTTATCTCAAGCTCCAGCGCCGCGAGCTGCTGCGCAAGTTTTTCGCGCTCGCCATCGGCCGGCGGGTCGACCTTGCGGTTAAAATCGCTGGCGACGACATCGATTTCCGATTGCTTGTTGCGCTGTTTGGTTTGCAGATCATCGACGGCGCGAAACAACGCGGGCTGTTGCTCACGCAGCAGTTCCATCTGCCAGGTGGAAATCTGGTTCAGCCAAACCGCTTCGCTGAGCGCGTCGTAGTCGGTGGCGACGAACTGCATTTGATCCAACGGGGCGTAGCGAAAGACGAACCGCAGTTGTTCGGGCAGCGTGGTATAGAGCGGGTCGACCGACCAGTCGTCGACTGGCGGCTGCCGTTCAATCCACTGGCCAAGCTGCGAAACGACCTTGGCCCGGGCTTGCTGCTGATCCATCTGGTCGGCCCGCCGCAACGTGGCGATGGCCCGGGCGAGGTGGTCTTCCGTGCCCGCCAGCGCCCCGCTGCCGCGGAGGTCGGTAATTTCCGCCGGTTGGTTCTTGCAGCCGGATACAAGCAACGCGGCGAACAGGCAGAACATTCGCACGAAAGTTCGCGACAACTCCGTCGTGCTTTGGGAGCTGAACCATGTATTGCGGAAAGCGGTCAACTCATCGCCTCCACCGCTGCGCGGATTTTCAAGATTCGGCTGAGGACGCCGGCGAACTGGTCGAGCGGAACCATGTTCGCCCCGTCGCTGGGCGAAGTATCCGGGTCGGGGTGGGTTTCGAAGAACAACCCATCGATGCCGACAGCGGTTGCCGCGCGGGCGAGCGGTTCAACCATCGCGCGGTTGCCGCCCGTTCGCCCGTCCAGTCCGCCTGGCTCTTGCACGCTGTGGGTGGCGTCGAACACCACCGGCGCACCCAACGCCCGCATCTGGGGCAGCGCCCGCATGTCGGTGACCAAACGGCCGTAGCCGAAGAAGGTTCCCCGTTCGCAGAGCAAAACGTTCTTCCCGCCAGCGGCTTTGACTTTCTCGACGACATGTTTCATATCGGCAGGCGAGACGAACTGCCCTTTCTTCACGTTCACGGCTTTGCCGGTTTCGGCCGCGGCGACCAGCAAGTCGGTCTGGCGGCAAAGAAATGCCGGTATTTGCAAGAGGTCGCAGACTTCACTCGCCGGCGCGGCTTGCGCGGGCAGGTGAATGTCGGTCGTGACGGGCAGGCCGGTCTCCTGGCGAACGGCCGCGAGGATCTCCAAGCCCGCATCCAAACCGGGGCCGCGGTAGGACGCAATGCTGGTGCGGTTGGCCTTGTCGAACGAAGCCTTGAATACGAGATGAACGGGCAGGCCGCTGGTGATTTCTTGAAGCGCCGTCGCGATTTGCAATGTCAGCTCGCGCGACTCGATCACGCAAGGGCCGGCGATCAACAGCAGCGGGTGACCTGTGCCGCATTGGTAGTCGCCGATCGCCGCGCTGACATTCATGTTGGCCCAAGTGACACGAACTTCGTGATGCCCAAATTCGCGGCCGAGTTCCGCCGCCGAATTCAACTATCGCAGTTTCCTTTCTACGTTGCCAGCGGGGTTTGGTTCGGGGGCCTGCCCAGCGCACGAAAAACCCACGGCAAACGTAGGTTTGCCGTGGGTGAAAATAGACCGAACGTTTTCCAGCTACGGGGCGTCGCGGCAACTGAGGGCCACGAAACTAGGCCGAATCACGTTACCCATTCAGTCTACTTCGGCGGGGACTTCGACGAAGGTGACGATGATGGCCTGGCCGGGCGAGACGTCGCACTCGACGACACCTGCTTCCCCGGCACCCACGACGCCGCGCTCTTCACCTTGGAAGCTGGTCGATTGCGGCAGGTTGGTGTTCAAGATCTCGATGCAAAGATCGGTCCGCGAGAACGGCTCCATGTCAGTCAGGTCCGGGTCGCGGCTGAGATTGGCGAAACCGAGAGCGTTGTCCGGATCGTCGCATTCCAGGAAGACACCGGGAAGGTCGGTGATGCGAATGCGGGCAGGCGTGTCGGTTTCGTTCTCCAGGGTGACCTGAATGGTGGTCGGGTTATCGCCAATGTTCTCCGCGACAACGACGACGACAGTCACGTTGCCGACCTGGTTTTGGTATTGAAAACGATCGGTGCCAATGAAATCAGGTCGCGGAGTGTAGCGAATTTCGTTGCCGTTGATTTCCACTCTGCCGCGAGTGACCTCCGGCAATGGCAGCGGAGGATTGTTCACGCCCAACAGGACGGCACCTGGGCCGTCGTTGTCGAGGACGCGGATGTTGATCGGTTCGTTCTCAGCCGTGGTGATGCGATCCAGCGCCGCGAGGCCAGCGACCACTCCGTCCGCGGCGGTGGGTGTACCGGCTGTGACCGCGACGGTCACCGTTGCGGTACCGCAGGGCGTGGTGTAGGTGAACGTATCGTTGCCAGTAAAGCCATTTGGCGTGTAGATGAACTGGTCACCCATTTGGGCAACGGTTCCGGTACCGCTAGTCGGCGCGCTGAAACTCGTGATCGTCGTTCCCGACGGATCGTTGAGCAACGGCAAGATCGTAATCGGGCCGTCGGCGCGCCCTTGGGCTTCGTCGTCGACGGGCGGTTCGGTGGTGGCGCCAACCGCGACGGCGCTAACCAACAGGCTGGAAATCAGAATGTCACGCATGGTTTCGTCTCCGAAAAATCAGTTGTTGCGTATGCAGAGGTAGCTAGTTTGTTAGTTGTTCAGTTCCGCCGATTCCCCGCCGCGGCGCGTCCCCAACGCTCCCAGCAGTTTCCAGTCGATGTCTTCGTGCAGCAGCATCAGCGAGCCATCGGCCATCAAGGCGTGGGCCAGCCCGTGGTGTTTGCTGAAAATTTCGTTCGATGGTTGCACGTTGATGTAGGGCCGGTCGTGGCTGAAACAGTTGTGGCCGTTGGCCCACTGGCCACCTTGCTTCGCCGGGCGGCCGCTGTTCTCCAAAACCATGAAGGTGTGCGAGGCGCCGTCGGTAATTTCGGTCATCTGTACGCCGCGTGTGCGTACGTCTTCAGGCTTCATTCGCCGCAGATTGATGGCCAGCAACACGCCCGATTCCCAGGCCTGCCCCTTGGCGAAACCCGCTTCCAAACCGGTCAAACCCGTGCCATAGTTGCCGCCAAAATCGATGGCCCCGTCTTCTTCATGTGCCGTGGCCGGGCACTGGAAGACCGGAAGGTTTCGTTGGGCAAGTTCGTAGTTGGTCGGCGGTTTGGGTGGTGCGCCTGCATCAGGCGGAGTCGCGACGGCCGCGGCCGACCCATCCGATGTAGGCCCGTCCGGGAGCGACTCCGTATATTCAGGCCGGCCTTTCTGGTCGTTCCAGGGCAGTGTCGAATCGTACTGATCAAACAGGGCTTGCTCTTCGACGAACGGCAAAATTTTGGTGGACCAAGAATGGTTCAACCGTTGCTCTCCCCCTTCGTCACGGCCGGCGGGGAAGCGGTTCTTCGCACCTTCATAGGCGACGAGGGCCTGGCCGATCGATCGCAGATTCGCCTGGCATTGCATCCGCGAGGCGGCGTTACGGGCCGATTGGATGGCCGGCAGCATCAGCGCCAGCAGCGTGGCCAAAATGACTACGACCACCAGCAATTCAATGATGGTAAAACCCATCGCCGGGCGGCACGGGCTTCGCCGAAAAGCCGACCGTGGTCGGGAAGAATTGGTGCTGGGGTGTTTTGTCATTTTAAATTGCCCAAAAGTGGGGATATTACTGCCTTGCGTGCGCACAACCCCCACTTCTCTACAGGATAGATAAACCGGGTAAGTAAATCAAGGAATTTGTGAGGGCGAAAATCGGCCTTGCGCCTTGGGCGATCTGAATTCGTCCCCTGCAATGGAACTTTCGGAAACGCCTAATGTTTCGCACCTCGGGCGGGTCGGGGTGGAATTCAGACTACGGACGGTCAGATTGTTCTTGCGCGATTCGATCTTGGTCGGCGATACCTTGACCAAGTCCTTCGTACTCGCCCACAGACTCCCGACCCATCCATCGAGTACGAGAAAACGAGTACGAAAAGACGAGTACGAGTCATGTCGTCTGCCGACATCAGTTCGAGCGTTGATAACTGCAAGCCATTAAAAAACCGCGACGACCAAAGTCGCCGCGGTTGGGCTTTCGTTTCAGCGTAAGCGTCAGCTTACGGCATGACAGGCGGCGGAACCGGCGGGGTGGCCGCTCCGAACGTGATCACGCCATTGGTGGTGACGTTCACGTTGTTGTTGACCGCACTGAGAATACCGGCCGAAGCCTGCGTCACGTTAAACGTGCCGCCGAAGTTCTCCAGCAGGAACGGATCGGTCGGGGCCATGCCGTTGCCGTCGTTCTGCGAATCGGCATTCAGATTAAGCGTACCCGAGAGCGACGTGGCGTGAATACTGCCGATGCTGTCGACCGCCGGGGCCAGAATGTCGTTCGTATCGATCACGTTGTTGATCACCGTGGCGTTGCGCGTGCCCGTACCGTTGGAGGTCAGGCGGATACCGTTGTGGCCAACCAGGTCGTCCTCGGTCGGTGCGATCGAGTTGCCCGTTCCGGTGGTGACAACCTGAATGCCGTCGTCGGTATCGAGTTGATCCAAGCCGGCACCCACGGCTTGCACCGTGATCATCATGTTTTGAACCGTAGCAATACTGTTCTCGATGTAGATGCTGTCGTTGGTGGCGTCCAGGATGGTACCGCCGTTCAACTCAACACGCCCGCCGTTGTCGGTGGTGCCGACGATGTTGATGGCGTTGCCGCCCGGGCGATCGTTGAAGCCGGTCGGTGGCGTGCCCATGTTGTCGAGGTTCGAGTCGATGTCGACATTGGCGAACTTGACCACGCCGGCCACATCGTTGATCTGCACGCCGACGTTGTTGCGGCTGATGATGTTGACTTCGTTGAAGTCGATGATCACAGCGTTGCCGCGGGCGACTTCGATGCCGAAGCCCGAGTTGTCTTGGATGGTCGTATCTCCCCGGACCAGGAAGTCGCTGACCATATCGACCAGGCGGACACCTTCGTCGGCGCTGTTGATACTGGTCAGGCTTTCAAACGTGAAGCCTGCGACCCCGTTGGTTTGACCGATGGTGTTCTCGATATCGACCGCCGCTCCACCCGTCGCTGCGATGATCGGCGCGGTAATGAAGTTGACCGTGCCGCCATCGATGGCCTGGAAGCCCAAGCCCTGGGTGGTGGTAATGTTCAGCGTGGTGAAGTCGGTCGTGCCCATCGCGTTGTTGTTGATGATCACGCCGGCACCCTGCGCGAACACTGGTGCGCCCATGGCGTCGAGCGTAGCGGAGATTTGGACCTGACCAAAGTCGGCGACCAGCGGAGCCGTGTCGGCACCCGCAACAGTGATTGCCGTTCCGGCGGAGTCCATGACCAGCGTGCGGTCAGCTTGGAAGCGTCCCGAAGCGTTCGCCAGTTCCACACCGCCGTCGAGGCTGTTGCGCGACCGCAACGTGGTGAAGGTCATGTCAATCGGCGTCGTCATGGTATCTGGGGCGGCGACGATCAGAGCCGGGCCGCCGACGATGTCGATCTGCCCGCGTGCCGCGATCAGACCGCCGTTGTTGCGTTCAGCAACGAACCCGGCGACGGGCAACGGGTTGAAAGGGTTGCCCGCGGCGACCGCGGCAGCCAAAGCCGCTTCGTTGGTGGGCGTTGTAATCAGCAGATTGTTGAACGCAATGTTCTGGTTCGTGTTGTCGGTCAGGCGAACACCAAACTCGTTCGGATCGGTGATCGTCAGGCGGCAATTGAACACATCGCTGCCGTTCATATTCTCGTCGAGGAAAACTCCATCGCCGTTGAAGTTGTTGATTACGCCGTTGTAAACCCGGTTGCCGCCTGTCGTGCGTGCAACCTGTACGGCGGCTCCACCGGCGCTGAAGGTGGCAAAGTTTAGGAAGACTGTTGGATCCACCGTGGCGGGATCGCCGTCGTCCAGAACGACATCTTCCAGGATATTGATGCGGTTATCGATCGTGCCTTCGAAGTTGATGCTCGGTGATCCGCGTTCAACATTGATTGCCGCGATAAGTTCACCCTGAACGTCGAAGGCGATCGTCCGCCCGCCAGCACCGGCTGGATCGACCAGCGAAGAGAGTACCCGGGTATCGAAGCCGACGATGTCAACCTGGTCGATGGTGTAGGTCGCGGTGCTATCTTGGATGTTGATACCGTATTCCAACGGAGCACGCAGCGTGAGAATATCGGGATCAGCAGCGTCCCCAGTGTTGGTGTCAAAATCAGCCGGGTTGATCACCGGATCGTTCATGTAGATCGTAGTATCACGGATGACGACGTTCCCCGCGGCGCCCTCGCCGTTGTTCACAACAGGAGTCGGATCGGGCGCGAGAATGCCCGTTTTCGCGTTGACAATGCCGAAGCCGGCGACCGTCGTGTTGTCAGCCAACGTAACCGCTGCCCCGTTGGGGTTGCTGATGAACGGAGTGAACCCGTCGATGTCGTTGCACAGCGCGAAGTTACCCGCTTCCCGCGTGGCGATGATGTGCTCCACGCCGTCGCCCAGCAATTGCTGGCCAGCCAGCAGGTTGATTCCGGTATCGTAACCAG
>CALBTA010000110.1 GCA_937967755.1 uncultured Planctomycetaceae bacterium
GGAACTGTTGATCGCTGATAAGGTTGGCGCGTGAGACTTTGAGAAACCGAATTGGGATATCGTCTGGCGGCAGTTCAAGAAAAAAAAGGAATCGTACTACGCGCTGTGGGCGATGGTCCCGTTGTTCCTGCTGGCCATCTTCGCTCCGGCCATCGCCTCGAACCAGCCGTTCATCTTCTTCGATGACGGCAAGGTGCTGTTTCCTTGGTTCCGCAGCTTGTTCCATTCGCAGCAGCCGGTTGACTTCCTTTACAACATGGCCCTGCTGGGTTTCATCCCGTGGATGATCTTGGCGGTGGCGACGAATTTCATCATGAAAAGCCGCGGGGCTCCCGGCCGCCGCCGCGTTTCGATCATCGCGGCCCAGTTCGTCGCAATCACGCTGGGCTTGTGCATCTTATTCCTGGCCCTGGGGATTCAACGCATCGATCCCGAGCAGCGGGTCGACTTCTTTTTCAAGATGGTTCTCATCGGCTTGATCCCCTGGGTGATCTCCGCCGGCGTGACGGACTTCATTCTGAAACGCCTGGACTTCTCAGGTGTTCGCAGGGTGATGATTGCGGCTGGGCAGTTTGTTGTGATCACGGGCGTACTGTGCGCTGTTTTCATGCTTCTGGGCATCCAGGGAATCAACCTCGCGCCCACCAACCGCTACGCCCAGCGGACGTTTGTGGAAGAGCAATTCGAATCCAAAGGGCAGCGATATGGCTACTACCCGTTGATCAACTTTGGCCCGAACGAAATTGATACGCCATCGAAGTTCAAACCACCCGGCTATAGCAAAGCTGAAGAGAAAGCAGGAAAGGCGAACTGGAAGGACATCAACGATGGCAACACCCATTGGCTGGGGACGGATGATTCGGGTCGCGATATTCTCGTCCGCCTGATTTATGGCACGCGGATCTCGATGAGCGTCGGCTTCGTGGCAGTCGGGCTGTACGTGACGATTGGCATTGTGATTGGGGCGATTGCCGGGTTCTTCGGCGGCACGACCGACATGCTGATTTCGCGGATCATCGAAATCGTGATGCTGTTCCCGTCGTTCTTTCTGATCCTCACGCTCGTCGCCCTGATCGGCCCCAGCATTTGGGTCATCATGGTCGTCATCGGGCTAACCGGCTGGCCGCGCATTGCCCGGCTGATCCGCGGCGAAGTGCTGAAGCAGCGGCGGCTGGAATATGTCGAAGCGGCCAAGGCCCTGGGCGTATCGAACTGGCGGATCGTGTTTTTGCACGTGCTGCCCAACTCGCTCGCCCCCGCGATGGTCGCCGCCCCCTTTGGCGTGGCCGCGGCGATTGTCACCGAAGCGGGCCTCAGCCTGCTGGGCTTCGGAGTCCGGCCGCCGACGCCAAGTTGGGGCGGGGTCTTGCAATTGGCATCTTCGCAGTACCAGTACTCCTGGCTGATCGTCGCCCCGGCCATCGCGATGTTCGTCACGCTGACCACCTTCAACCTCGTCGGCAGCGGAATGCGCGACGCGATGGACCCGCGGCTGCGAATTTAGAAATTCCCGCAAGAAAAGTGTACCAACCGCTTGACAGACTAGTGTAAATATGTATAATATCCGTTAAGTCCGGGTTATAGGCTCGCCCGGTGCGGGTAAAACGAATCGAAAAGGGGTGATGGAAATGTCGAAACAACGCAAAAACCGGAACAGTTTTTCACCACCGGGTGGTTCAATGCGCAGCGCGCCGGTTGCACAAAGACGTGCAACGCGCAGCGCTTTTGGGGCCCCTTGAGGCCGAACTTTTGTTGCAAAACCTCGGCTTTCGCGCAGCGCGCGTGTTGCAAAACCTCCAGCCCCGTGGTGAAAAACTAACTTCAAAACTTTCCTTCACGGCGCGGGCCGCTGGCCGCGCGGCTAGTTGTTGTGGCTCTGTTAGAAATCCAAGACCTGCGAACCTACTTCCACACCGAAGACGGCGTCGTCAAGGCGGTGGACGATGTTTCGCTGCGCCTGGAGGAAGGGCACACACTGGGGATTGTCGGCGAGTCCGGCTCGGGCAAGTCGGTCACTTCGCTGTCGATTATGAAGCTGCTGGCCCATTCGGCGAAGATCGAGTCGGGCAGTATCTCGTTCCTCGGGCAAGACCTGGTCCGCCTACCGGAAGCCGAGATGCGGGAAATCCGCGGCGACGACATCAGCATGATCTTCCAGGAGCCGATGACCTCGCTCAACCCGGTCTTCACCGTCGGCGCTCAGGTGATGGAAGCGATCATCCTGCACCAGAAGGTTTCCAAAGCCGAAGCTCGCAAGCGCACGATTGAACTGTTCCAAGAGGTCGGCATTCCCGATGCCGAAGAACGGTTGAACTACTACCCGCACCTGATGTCAGGCGGTCAGAAGCAGCGGGTGATGATCGCGATGGCGTTGAGCTGCAACCCGAAGCTGCTGATCGCCGACGAACCGACCACGGCGCTCGACGTCACGATTCAGAAACAAATTCTCGACATCATCCGCAACCTCCGCGACGAGCGCGGGATGTCGATCATCTTCATCACGCACGATTTGGGGGTGATCGCCGAAATCGCCGACGACGTCGCCGTGATGTTTCAAGGCAAGCTGGTCGAGTACGGCGACATCGTGCAGATTTTCCAGTCGCCGCAGCACCCTTACACCAAGGGCCTGCTCGCTTGCCGGCCGCAGTTGGAGACGAAGTACCGCCGGCTGCCGACCGTCGATGATTTCATGGACACCGTCGAAGAAGCCGACGGCGAAGTGAAGGTGATTGAGAAGCAACTCGACGAGCAGCGGTTGGCCGAGTTGATGAACTATGGCAGTGGCCGGTTGCTGCACCCTAAGAGCGAACTGGCCGAGATGGGCCACCCTTGGGGCGAGTTGGAAGAAAGGACCGGTGCCCGCTGCGTGGCCGAAGGGACCGCGCCGCTGCTGGAGGTCGACAACTTGCAAAAGTATTTCCCGATCCGCAAGGGCCTGCTCCGGCGGGTCGTGGGGAACGTGAAGGCCGTTGATGATATCAGCTTTAAGGTTTACAAAGGGCAAACCCTGGGGCTGGTCGGCGAATCGGGTTGCGGCAAGACGACCGCCGGCCGGGCGATTCTGCGGCTGATCGAACCGACGGGTGGGCGGGTCATGTACGAAGGAGTCGACGTCGCGTCGCTGAACAATTATCAGCTTCGCCAGATGCGCCGCCGCTTGCAGATCATCTTTCAGGATCCTTACGGTTCGCTGAACCCGCGGATGACCGTGGAGTCGGCACTCATCGAACCGATGCGGATTCACGGTATCGGCACGTCGAAGGAAGACCGCGTCGCCCGGGCGGCCGCGCTGCTGGAAGAAGTTGATTTGCCGGCGGCCCACTTGCGGCGTTACCCTCATGAATTTTCCGGCGGTCAGCGACAACGCATCTGCATCGCCAGGGCGCTGACCGTCGAACCCCAGTTCATTATTTGCGATGAATCGGTTAGCGCACTGGATGTTTCCGTGCAAGCGCAGGTGTTGAACCTGCTGAACGACTTGCAGGAAAGCCGCGAGCTGACCTACATCTTCATCAGCCACGATCTATCGGTGGTAAAATTCATGGCCGACATGATGGCCGTGATGAACGCCGGCAAGATCGTCGAGTTCGGCCCTTCGGAAAATATCTACGCCAACCCCAAAGAAGCCTACACCCGCCGCCTCATCGACGCGACGCCCAAAGACGACCTCGATCACATTAAAGAATTACGGAATGAGCGCGAGAGGAAGAGAGCAATAAGAGTTGCTGGAAAGCAAAGTTAGACACCAACCCTTCACCCTCAATCCTGCTTATCCATCAGCTTCTTCACCAGGGCGGCGACTAGCTCGGGTTTGTCTTCGCTTACCAGGTGATCGATGGTTTCCTTTTTCACGTCGAGCTTTTCGAGGTGCCCGGCGATTCGCTTCCAGTAGGTCTGGCGTTTTTTGCCTTCGGAGAGGTACAGCTCCGTCACGAACTCCTGCACCTTTTGCAGCGAGATCGCCTCGCGGTTGTCATAGTAATTTTTGATGATCTTCTGTTGGTATTTGCTGCGCTCGGCCATGGCAGATCCTTCACTCGGCACTTTGAAATTCGCGTAGGCGGGCTATTATCATTCCAGATGCGGGTCTCGCAGTAAAGATAAGATCGTCGGACTTAGCGCCGGCCCGCGTCCGTGGTATTTTCTTGGGGGGAATAGGCCTTCCAAAACATCGCAACCCAACTCAGCCATGCCTACCGTCAAATTCATCAACGAAGACAAAGAGATTGAAGTTCCCGTCGGCACGAACCTTCGCCAGGCCGCATATGACGCCGGCGTGAATGTCTACAAGGGGATCAACGGCTTCCTCGAATCGGTCAACAAAACGCCGATCGTCGGGCATTGCCCCGGGTTGGGGATGTGCGCGACCTGTGCCGTGGCGATCACCGCGGGAATGGAAAACGCCTCGCCGATGGGTATTCGCGAAGCGGTTCGCTGGAAGGTGCCCGACCATGCGGCGTTTCACTACATCGGTCACGAAGAAACGATGCGGCTCTCCTGCCAAACCAAAGTGATGGGTGACATGGAAGTCGAAACCGGGCCGGAGTTCAACCTGTTCGGTGATAACTTCTTTAGCTAGGTCGCGCGATGAAACAGATCGTCGCCGTGGTCAAGCCTTATCTCGCTGAGAAGGTTCTTGATGCGCTGGGCCGCGCGCCGCTGGAGGCCCTTTGTGTTCGCGAAGTCAAAGGCTTCGGGCGGCAGAAGAGTTACCTCGACGACTACGGCGACAGCGAATACGCCGCGGCGTTTTTGCCGAAGGTCGAAATAACTCTGTGGGTCGACGACGCCCGTAGCGAAGAAACGATCCGCAAGATCACCGACATCGCCCGCACCGGCCGAATGGGCGACGGCAAAATCATAGTGCTGCCGGCGACCGAAGCGCTTCCGTAGAACGCAGTTGTACTGCGTTCTAGACGGAGTACCACTCCGTCCTGCAAACTACGCATCGCCTGATAGACTATTTCCCCAGCGCGAACTCGCGCAGCCGCCGGGTGACTTCCGCGTTACGCAGGTAATTCTCTACCCCGTGGTTCTCGCCGATTTCCTCGTGTGCGTCGAATTGTTCGATGCGAGTTCCCGCATCACCGAGATCCGAAGGGCGTTGCATTCCGTCCAACCCCAGCGCCCTCACGCCGCGCCGGTAGACGATCCCGTACCGCCGCAACGTCGCATCGCGAGAATTGTTGATCAGCAACAAGCGGTCGGTTCCGGCCAGCGCCCGATCGTGGTACCCGCCTTCGCGCAGCCAGTCGTCGTGCACGGCGGCGGAGATGAACGCGGCGGAAATTCTCGGGCGACCACGCGCGTCGCCCTGATCCAACTCCCACTCGCCAAGTTTCCCGCCGCCGGCCAGGTGCATCGCTCCTTCGACAACGCGGCAGCCCAACGCCGAACCGACCACGCACACGCGGCCGTCCCCTTCGATCTTGGTCAGCAACTGGGCCAAGCGGTACGCGTCTTCGTCCGCCCGGCGGGCTTTGTCGGCCACGTCGGTGCGCGGGCGAAACCGCAACGCCTTCGTCGGCCAGGACCAAACGATGTACCTCACGCGTTGGTTTGCCGGAAGATCAGCACAGAGCGCATGATAAAACGCCCACCCGACGCGCGCGGCTTTGTCTGTCTCGTAGCCATACCCATGCACGTACACTACCGTCGGCGCGCCGTCTCGGGTGGAGGCAGAGAGTGCTTCGGTACTGATCGACTGCCAGCGACCCGCTTCGTTGTGGCGCCGCAGATCCCATCGCAACGAGCCTTCCGCTGCCGGCTTGCCGAACGCCCGGGTGTTGACCAGCAAGACGTCATCCTGCTTCCGTGGCGGGCCTTCGTACTTCAACGTGTCGACCGCCGGCTTCTCTGCAACTTCGCCGGAAGGAAACTGCTGAGCCGTTGCGGCGGTGGCAAACAGCCAACCCATCAGAAACGCCGCCATCAAGGGTGACAAAGCTCGGGCCATAGGGTTACCAAGAGAAGAGGGCAGGACGGAACTCCTACCCCATTCATGGTAAACAGGGCGATCCGCCCGTCAAATCTTGGCTAACGCTGGCGGTTGATCTCATCAACTTGCCCGTTCAGCGTACACAGATCGTACAACCAGCCGAGGCCGAACAGCCCGCCCGTCAGCATCCACAACACGCCTGTAAAAAACTTGCCCATGTAGATTCGATGCACACCCAGGTAGCCCAGAAATGTCAGCAGCAGCCAGGCCACGTTGTAGTCCAGCGGGCCATCGGTAAACCGGCGGTCGGCCGCCCGATCCATTCCGGGGATCAGCAGCAAATCAATCAACCACCCAATGCCCAACAGCCCCAGGGTGAAGAACCAAATCGTCCCGGTAACCGGCTTGCCGAAATAGAAGCGGTGCGACCCAGTGAACCCAAAGATCCACACGATATAACCAACAGCGACTGAGTGGGTGCTATGTCCGTTTCCCATATTGGTAGTTCGTCGCAGACCGTGAATTATTGGTTGCTGATCGCCCAGCGCCTATGATGAAGCGATCCATACACTACTGGTAAGTGATACGCCGATGACACGCAACCTGTCTGCAATCGCCTCGACACTCAAGATCCCCGCGCTGCTGGTCGCCTGTTTGGCTATCGTCTTGCCGAAGCCGCCAGCGGCGAAAGCTGAAGGCCGTTGGCAACGAAGCTATGCCGCCGGTTACATCGATGAACGCGGGGCGTTCGCGGGCGGGTCGGAGATCATGCATCTGGTTTCTCATCAGGGCGCGCTATACGCGGCCAACGGGTATTGGGTCGACTCGCATTGGGGCATTCCGCCCGACGGTCAAAAGCAATCGGCTCAGGT
>CALBTA010000111.1 GCA_937967755.1 uncultured Planctomycetaceae bacterium
ACGCCTTCAGCCAGCGGGGAACCCAATCGCCCATCAGCGTGCGGCGGGCCAACTGCGGCGACTTGTGAACCGACCAGAACATGGTCGGCTGCAAATGCAACGAGACGAAAGGCAACTTCAACGCCTCATGGGCTAACCGCGACCCGAAACCCAAAGCCGAACCAACCAGCACGGTCTCACCAGCGGTCGCCAGTTGCTCAATCGCTTCGTATTGCATCCGCATCCCCGGCAAGATCGCCTCGCGGGCAATCAAACCGGAGGCCTTGCGGGGGTGCCAGATGGCGGGGTTCTTCGACAGTTCGTCAAACTGCTCGGCCGTGCCAACTTCGTGAAACTTCAACCCGCAATTCTGGGCCAACTCGGCAAAGGCACCGTTGGTCGCCAACGTCACGTCGTGACCGCGGCGCTGCAGTTCAACCCCAACACCGACAAATGGGTGTACGTCGCCATGACTGCCAGCGGGAAGAAGAATCGCTTTCATCCCAGCGATTCTATGGGAAGACTAGAAGACTCCACCACCGCCCAAGCCGCCGCCACCCAGCCCGCCACC
Organism: uncultured Planctomycetaceae bacterium; assembly: GCA_937967755.1. Classification (GTDB taxonomy): domain Bacteria; phylum Planctomycetota; class Planctomycetia; order Pirellulales; family Pirellulaceae; genus CALBTA01. The sequence goes on from CALBTA010000111.1 coordinate 551, forward strand.
TCCGAGGCCGCCACCACCGAATCCTCCGCCGCCAAAGCCACCGCCGCCTTGGCCCCCTCCGCCCAGACCGCCGCCGAACCCGCCCTGTCCGCCGAGGCCTCCGCCCATTTGAAACGGGTTGGCCCCAGCACCTGAACTGATCGGTAGCACCAGGTCAGCAACCGGATAGACCTTGGTTGTCAGTTCGCTTTCGGCTTCCTCCGGCGTGGTGATTTGCAAAACCTCATCGCGAACGACGTAGGTCAGGTCCATTTCCTTCAGCATCAAACGCAACGCGCTGCGCAACGTGATGCCCTTCAGGTTGCGGGTGATGGGCGTGTCGCTACCGATCCCAACATCCTCCAAAGCCCGATGGTCAATTTGAATTTCTATCCCGTGCAAGTCCTTTAGATAGTCAATGACGTCTTGCAGCGGCGTTTCGATGAACTCCAGCGTGGTCGCGTCCTCGAGCGCCGCAAAGATTTTCTCTTCAGCCCCGCCCTGCTTGGCGAGATCGATCGACGCGTACTTCTTCCTTCGCAGCGTTAACTCTTCCCAAACCTGCGGATCGGGATAGGTGATCGGTGGTTCGTCGGCGAACGGCACGTGCGCTTTCTCCACTTGGAACAAGGCGTCCACCACCCCTTTCTGTCTCGCCTCGCGGACGGCCATCATGTCGCGAACGTAACCCGTTGTGCGCGAAGTGAGCACGGCCGAGGTCATGGTCGGGTTGTTGGGAGCCAGATCGCGCGCCTGGTAGGCGGCGGCTTCCGCCTCGCGGTAACGGCCTTCGTCCATCAGCGAGTTGTAGCGGGCGATGATTTGGTTGATCTTCTCCTCGCGCCGGGATGCTTCGGAAATGACACGATCCCGCTCGCGCCGCGCCGCTTCGCGCTCCGAGCGGAGCTGGTCACGCTCGTCCTTAACGATCTGTCTTCGCTGGGCTTCTTTGATGGAGGTAATTAGTTGATCGCGAAGTTGGGCGCGAACTTCGGCGGAAACGTCCGGCGAACGTTCTACGTTTTGCAGCGTCAGTTTCAAGTCGGCAATCGCGCCTTGCGGGTCGGTGTCGAACAAAGTCCGCGACTGCGTCAGTTGATGCTCAACTTCGGCCAAAATGATTTCCTCGGAGAGCCGCTTCTGGTTTTCGACCTCATCCAGAAACGCCCCTTCTTCCGCCAGAAAGTTATCAAGGGCCGAATCTTGTGCGATGACAGGCGAGCCGAAGCTGACCAGCACGATGCACGATACTGCGCACGTAGCGGGGAGCGCGCAAAGCCTGCCCGCGATGGTTGTGGAGAGCACTTGCGATACCTCTTGTGTTTTGGTGAGACGGGTAGCTGAACCGTTACCCGCGGCTAAATGCCGCGAGCCACTCCAGTCTTCTCAAGAGACCGCAAGACCATGTCCTGGTACCCCCTTGCGAGCAATTAAGCTGGCCGTTGTCGTTTTAGGCAGTGTTCCGAGCCGCCTGCGACAAACTCGCAAGATAGGTCGCTATAAAAGACGAGCGAGTAGATAGGGGTAGCCTAAGCGGTTCCAGCTGGAATTGCAAACAGAATCCGGCCGAAATGTCGAAATGCTGGGCGACTGCGCTGCGTGACGCTAGTCACAACGATGAGCCGGAACTTCAAGGGCGATCGAAATTGATCGCCTCGGGGACCCAGAAGGTGCAGACCAGCGAATTCCGTACGCCGGCGTCACGCTTGATCATTTCGCGGCCGTGCCAGCTTTTCTTTTGCAGGCAATTGTTGACCGCAAAAGCAAAGCCGCTGTTGGGAATGAACGGAAAGCGTTTGATTTCCCGGAACCGCTTGCACTTGCGGGTGATTCCTTGCAGGCTGAGTTTGCGTTTGTACAGCGATGTGCCAAGGTCCTTCTGGCTCTCGTCTTGCGGTAGATAGATCATCATCGTGACGACTTTCTTCCGCGTATCGGGGTGGGGTGCGATGCGATAGCCGGAAACGTCGCGCACCAGCCGCGGTCGAGGGCCGCACTCAATCTGCTCGACGTCTTTGATTCCAAATCGCCAAGACAGGTCGGTTTTCAATTGCCGAAAGACGCCGGCCTTGAATTCATCGGACAACACCGCTTCGACAACCGACGCCCAAAGTTCGCGGGCTGGTTCTTCCATCGCCGCCAGGCCACTGCGATCAAGTTGGTAATACGACCGTGTCGGCGTGCCATCGTCCAGCACTTTACTGTCCTGCGCCTGGTAGCTTTTCGGATCGGGAAGATTCGTTAGCATCTGCTGGTAGACGTCGGTGGGGAAAATATCTCGGGCGAAGAGGTGAGAGAAAGGGGCGTCCGAAACGTCGGCCAGTTCAAACGCTCTGACAATGTGCGGCATCATCGCAGATTGCGCAGAAGAAGAAATGCGACGCCGCGTCGCGGTTGCCGGCATGGTGGTTACGCTCATCACTGCCTCGGTCGATTCGGTGCTGGTGGAATTTCGGAATTGATTCGCGCCGCTGGCGAGATAGTTCTCCGATGTTATCGGGCGGGTTCTACCAACAACTGCGAAAAAAGAACAGGTTGAAACGGGCCGATCAGCAGCGACGCCTTCAGTTGCGTGCTTTTCGGGTGAAAACTGGTTATATTTGTCGCATTGCCGGTGGCATCAATTTCAAGGGGCGAACCGCGCTGGCTGGCTTCGCCTGCACTGCCAGCATTGAGCCGGGGGGCCCATGGTTCAAATCAAGCAGAAGCAAACGGGAAAGGTGCTCTGGGAAGGGCCCGCCGATTCGCTAGTGGGGCAAAAGTTGGCGAGCACCCATTTACCCGGGGCGGACTTTTCCGGCGTTGACTTAACCGGCGTCGACTTTCGTAACGCGGATCTGCGAAACGCCGACTTCACCGATGCAATGGGCGACAAGATCTACTTCCACTCGGCCGACATCAGCGGCGCGAAGTTCGACCGCGCGAAAATGGCCGACGCCAACTTTACCGACGTTCGCGCCAACGAGACTTCTTTCGAAAACGCCCGCCTTCCCAAAGCGTTGTTTCGGTACGCCAAAGTGATCCAGTGTAGTTTTGTGGAAGCTGACTTGACGGGCGCGGACTTGAGCAGCGGCGATATGCGCAGCGACTTTGATCACGCGGTATTATCTTCCGTTGATTTTCGCGGCAGTGACCTGAGCGGTGCCAATTTTACAGCCGCCGATTTGCGGGGCGCGGTGCTCGTCGGTGCCAATCTCAGCGGTGCAAACATGTCTCGCGCGAAGACCGAAGGAGCAACTGACCCGCTGGGGCATAAGATGTCGGCAAAGAAAGCCGTCGCTAAAGCGCCCTGGTGGAAGTTTTGGGAAACGGGCGGTTAGGCTATTCGTCAACAAAAACTTCGCTCAAGTCCATTCCATCCAAGCGCCGTTGAATTAGCCCACTGATTTGATCGGCACACTGCTGGTACATCTCTTCCGTGCCGCCGATTGGGTCGGAAACATCACCTCCATCAGGGCAAAGCACGTGGACGCGGTCAGCCGATTCAGGCCACTGCGAAACGATCGCATGACGGTGGCTGCCGGTCATTGTGAAGATGAAGTCGGCCTGGTGTACCAACGACTGCCGCAGCGGCTGGCTGATGTGCCCGCTGAGGTCGAGGTCTTGTTTGCGAACCACGTCCATCGCCTCCGCGGCCGCCCTTCCGCCGTTGGCTGCGGCAATTCCGGCCGAAGCGATTGTAAACCCGCGGTCCTCAACTTCTTCGACCTTGCAATTCAGCCGCTTGGCCAGAATCCCCCGGGCGAGCGCTTCGGCCATGGGGCTGCGGCAGGTGTTTCCGGTGCAGACGAACAGAATTTGCCAGCTTCCCAACCGCCGCAAATTACCGGGCGAAATCACCCCTTGCCGAAGAACCTTGATGCGGTCCTCGTTGACTTGAATCACGGTCGAAGCCTGACCAAACTGGCAACGCCCGTCGTCAAGCACTAAATCGACGGCATCGCCCACTTCTTCGAGCACCTGATCGGGCGAAACGGGGTCGCCGCTGCCTGTCTTATTGGCGCTGGTCAGCGCCAGCGGCCCTGTCAGCAGTCGCATCGCATCGACGACCAGCCCGGTGGCCGGCACACGCAGTCCCAATGTGCCGTTGGGGCAGACGGAGTCTTGAACGCCGGCCGGCAAGCGGGCGACAAGACTTTCTGAGCGGTCGACCGGAAGCACGATCGTCAGCGGCCCGGGCCAACACCGCCGGGCCAGCCGCTGCGCCAGGGGCGACATTTCCGGCACATAATCCAACGCGTCGTCAATGCTCTTCACCGCCAGCGCGAAAGGGTGATTGGCTCCGCGGCCTTTGATCTCGGCCATGCGGGCCACGGCGGTTTCGTCCACCGCGCTGGCAGCCAGCCCGTAGATCGTTTCGGTCGGAAACGCGACGACCCCGCCTTCAGACAGCGCCTGAACCGCCCGATGCACCACATCACGCAGATCACCGGCAGCCCGGGCTTTGGCAACATCGATAACCTTGGCGGGCATGGGCGAACGCTGTGGAGAGAAGAAACAGGGCGTAATGTGTTACTATACGGGAAGTTATGACCGATGGTCAACGGTCAGGAACCAGCTCTGCGCAAGCGCCTAGCGAAGTCGTAATAGTCCAAACATTGAACATCCAGCGCAACAACCGCCAAGCGACTGCGTAGAATGCCCTAATGCCGAAGACGCGTTCGCACATCTTGAAGCATTCGATAGTCGCCGCACTACTGGCTGCGCTATCGGGTTGTTTGTTCGAATCGTACGAAGGTGGAAAAGTTGAAGACACCTGGGGCCAGCAAGGCGTTTCCAACGGAAACTTCCAACGCCCCCGTGCCATCGCCATTGATGGGCAAGATCGGCTGTTCATCGTCGATATGACCGCCCGCATTCAGTCTTTCGACCGCGACGGGCAATTCATTCGCGAGTGGCAAACACCGATGTGGAAAAACGGGCGGCCCTCGGGCTTGTCGTTCGATAGCGATGGCAATCTGCTCGTCGCCGATACACACTATTTTCGCATGCTGGTCTACACGCCCGAAGGCAAATTGCTGAAGGACCGCACGCTCGGCGGCGAGACAGGCACCGACCCGGG
>CALBTA010000112.1 GCA_937967755.1 uncultured Planctomycetaceae bacterium
GTCGTCTTTCGCTCCGCGAAAGACTGCTTTTCGCGGAGCGAAAAGCGACTATCGGAGCGTTGCCTCGAGTTGGCTGGACGAGCTTGGCTATCGCCATGTTGTTGAGCATTCCGTCGATGCCAACGTTCGCCGCCGAATTGACCGACCGCAATGTCAACTTACGCGGGTCGCTCAACAACTGCCGCATTCAGTTTGAGACCGATAAATCCGGCCACGTCGCCTTCATGGGTGGGTCGATCACCGAAATGAACGGCTACCGCCCGCTGGTTTGCCACTGGTTGCAAAAGCGGTTTCCCGAAACAAAGTTCACCTTCACTGACGCGGGAATTTCTTCGACCTGTTCAACGACAGGCGCGATGCGACTGCAGCGCGACGTGCTGAGCCAAGGGCCGGTTGATTTGTTCCTGGTCGAATTCGCGGTGAACGACGATCAAGACGCGGCCCACGCCCGGCGGGACTGCATTCGCGGTATGGAAGGGATCGTCGCGCAGATTCGGCGGCATAACCCCAAGGCAGATATTGTGATCGTCTATTTTTGCAACCCTGGCATGGTCGCGAAGTTTCAGGCCGGCGACGTGCCGGTTTCGGTCGCCGCGCATGAAGCAGTTGCCGAGCATCACGGCGTTTCCACGGTCAACCTGGCGAAGGAAGTTGCCCAGCAGATCACCGCGGAACAACTCACGTGGAAGCAATTCGGCGGCACCCACCCCGGGCCCGCGGGTAACCGTCTGGCGGCTGACATGGCGGCGCTGTTGTTGGAGAAGTCTTGGAAACAGGAGGGTAAGCAGGCTCCGCATGAAACCCCGGAAAAACTGCTTGATGAAAATAGCTACACGAGCGGCCGTTTGCTCAGTTTCGATGGCGTAGAATTCGACGACGCTTGGAAGCTTGAAGCGCCTGACTGGAAGTCGCTGCCCGGAAATTGCCGCCCGCGATTCTTGATGGAAAATCTTCTCCACGCCGACAAGCCGGGGGCCGAGTTGACCCTGAAGTTCACAGGCCGGGCCATCGGGGCCTACGTTCTCGCCGGGCCGGATGCCGGCGCTGTCGAAACCAGCATCGACGGCGGTGACTTCCACTCGACCGGTCTCTATCACCGCTTCAGCACCGGCCTGCACTATCCCCGCACGGTGATGTTTCACACCGACCTGACCGACGGCGAACACACCCTGCGGCTGCGCGTCCATAGAGCCACCGATGCCCGCAGCCGTGGCCACGCGGTAAGGGTGTTGGGGTGTACCGCGCATTGAAGTAGCCAATCCAGGTTGCTTGCGCTTCGGAGCTAATATGGCAATTCCATCCTCAAGAAACGCCCTGCTCTTTTATCGCGCCGCTTTTCAGCGGTTTGACGACGCCAGGTTCTTGCTTGACGCTGAACGCAGGACGGTGGCGGTTTACTTGGCCGGATACAGTGTTGAATGTATATCAAAGCGTTAATCTTGGCGAAGGTTCGCGCAAGTCAAGAGGCAGAGATTTTGGATCGATTTCGAGGGCGAGCCGCCCACAATTACGATTGGCTACGCCATCAGTATGCCGAAGTAGGGGGTGAGGAAAAGATTCTAACTTGGGGAGATGGACGATTGCTATGACAAACACTAACGGAGCATCGGCAGATCCGCAGATTCAAGAAATTCGGGATTCACTCGGTCCATACGCCGATGCGCATTCGAATGCAGAAATTGACGTGCGTCGTCGAAACTCAGTCTCGTTACGAATTCGAATCATTGATCCGGATTTCGCGAGTATTGACCGCGTCGACCGTGAAACCCCAATCTGGCGATTGCTCGAAGAATTGCCAGATTCTGTCTTGAGCAACATTACAATGCTCTTGCTGCTGACTCCCGAAGAAGCGCCAGATTCGTTTGCGAATCGCGAATTCGAGGATCCATTGCCGCCGCTGCTGTAAGGGCGCATTGCCGCTGGGTGTCGTAAGGCGTTAAACTCCACGGATGAAAACCCTCATCAAAAACGCCACTGTCGTTCTGCCTGATGGTGCGACCGAAACTTCCGTGTTGATTGACGGGGCGAAAATTGTTGATATCGCCCCGGCCGCGCAGATTTTGGCCGACGAAGTGATCGATGCCGCCGGGCTGTATTTGCTGCCCGGAGTGATCGACGATCAGGTGCACTTCCGCGACCCGGGGCTGACGCACAAAGAGGACTTGCATACCGGCAGCCGGGCGTGTGCCGCGGGCGGGGTGACGACGTTTCTGGAGATGCCCAACACCAACCCGGCGACCGTGACGGTCGATGCCCTCACGGCGAAGCTGGCCCTCGCCGCGGAAAAATCGGTCGTCAACTACGGCTTCTACATGGGGGCGACGCCGCACAACGTTGAGGAACTTCAGAACGCGGTCACCACACCCGGCATCAAAATCTTCATCGGCAGCAGCACAGGCGATTTGCTGGTCGACGAACAGGAAGCGCTCGAACGCATCTTCGCCGAAACATCGCTGCCGATCTGCGCACACTGCGAAGACGAAACGACCATCGGGCTGAACAAAGCCCGCATCGCAACGGCCAACGACGTAGCGAACCACTCGCTGATTCGGGATGAAAAAGCGGCCGTGGTAGCAACGACCCGGTCGATCGACTTGGCGGTTCGCCACGGGCACCGCTTTCATGTGCTGCACGTTTCCACCGCGGCTGAACTGCCGCTGATTGCCGATAAGAACACCCGGCCCTATATCACCGCCGAGGTTTGCCCGCACCACCTGTTCTTCAACGTGGACGATTACCCCCGGCTGGGCAGTTGGGTGCAAATGAACCCATCGGTGAAGACCCGGCGGGACAACGAACTGTTGTTTCAAGCGCTGCTCGACGGCGTCGTACAAGTCGTCGCCACCGATCACGCCCCGCACACGGTGGAGGAAAAGGCCCAGCCCTACCCGCAATCTCCCTCGGGTATTCCGGCGGTTGAAAATTCGCTGGCGTTGATGTTGAACGAAGTGAACCGCGGCCGCTGCACGATCGAACAGGTCGTAAGCTGGATGTGCGACGCGCCCGCGCGGGTCTGGGATATCATCGACAAAGGCCGGATCGAAGTCGGCTACGATGCCGATCTGGTGCTGGTCGATATGAACCGCCGCCAGGTGATTCAGAACGAAAACCAACTCACCAAATCAGGGTGGAGCCCCTGGCACGGGACTGAACTTCAAGGTTGGCCCGTGCGCACTTGGGTGATGGGGCAGCAGGTCTTCGCTGAAGGAGCGGTCGACAATTCGCACCGCGGCACCCCCGCCCAATTCGACCACGCCCGCGGCGGCTACTGGGCGACAGCATAGCAGCGGGGGCTTCCAGCCACCGTCACCCGAGCGCAGCGAGAGGGATTTCACATCGGCGAAACTGTCCCGCGCAGTGCGAAGTGGATCACCGGGTCGAGTTGAACAGGAGAGCCGACACTGCGACAATACGAACAGTGTTCTTTCACGATTGTTCAAGCACTGCGATGCGCATTCGCCCTTCCGCCAAGCTAACCGTGATCGCCCTGACCGCACTGCTGGGATTGGTGCCGGTGATCTGGCTTATCTTTTCGTATGACCCCAATCCGGCATTCGCCGAGGCGATTCAAAGTGCGGACAAGATCGTCATTCGCAACGGAGGCTTCGACTGCTGCGGGAACGATGTTGACGGGCAAGATACGCTTCTCGAACTAACCGACCCAAAGTTTATCGCTCAATTCAACAATAACATCGTGTTCCAGCGCCGGACAACGCTGGTGCACCGTTCGCAATGCGGGTGCTGCGGCTATCCCGGCATCGACTGGTATGCAGGCGGAGAGCGAATCGTACTCACGGGAATGCAGCACGGCAGTGCCGTCCGCTGGGCTGGCTTCAGCACGGACGAACATTTGACCGAGGAATCGTCGGCATGGCTGAACAGGTTCTTGAGATTACGAGGCGTTCCCGATCAGCAAGCCGTGCCCATCCGCGTGAAACTCGATTCAAGAGTGGGCTTGGGCAGTTACCAATGACCGCCCCCTAGGCATGCCAAATGATTGCGCCTTGCGTCAATGTCGGACTAATCGCGTTCTTCGCGGGCTTCTTTCTTGGCTTTCTTGGCAACCTACCTTTTCCAAATACTACGGCGCGAAACATTCTCGCAGTCGGGCTTGGCGTCGCTTGTGCGATGGGCGTAGTTTTGGCAACTGCCATGAACGCATACCTTGGAACGATTGACGTCGTCGGCGTGCTCGTTCGAGCTACTTACTCCGGGATCGTCGCCAGCGCTGGTGCGGGGATCGCACAGGCTCTAAGATCGCACGGAATGACGAGTTCGACACGCAACGAATCTAGCACGATGAACAGAGAGTAACACGGGTGTATTCTGCACAGAATCGTTCTCTGTGTTTCCTAGTGGGAATCAATTCGCGGACACGGATTCACTTTGGGATTCATTTGTCACAGGTCTGGAGACCTGTTCCACATCACCCCTCCCGCGTGCCCGCCGTCATCGCTGCTTCGCGGAATTCTCGGATGTCTTTTACGAACGCCAGCATACTTTGGTAACGGTCACCAGGCTTTTTCTGCATGGCTTTGGCGCAAATTTCGTCGAGGCGTTTGGGCACCTTGAGGTGTTGCGAGACCGTGCTGGGCGGCGGCGGTTCGTCGTTCAGGATGTTGCCGAAGGTGTCTTTGATGCGGGCTCCGCGGAACGGCTCGCGGAGGGCCAGCACTTCGTACAGCACGACGCCCATACTAAAAATGTCGGTCCGCTCGTCGATGGGGTTGTCTCGCACCTGTTCGG
>CALBTA010000113.1 GCA_937967755.1 uncultured Planctomycetaceae bacterium
GCGATTTCGGCCTGCCGCCGCTACGTGCGTATCACCGCGGTGCCGCTGTTCTCGGTGATTGGGGAAGTGAACACGTTCAACTTCTCAACCGGCATGCCCGACATGATGGACATGATGGATATGATGGACATGATGGATATGATGGACATGATGGATATCGTTCCTCCACCATTTCGAGGGTAACGCGGCCCAGCCGCCAACCTTGTTGCATTTGCGGCATACTGAGTCCCCTATCAGCCGCTTTCGCCCCTTAGCGAAGGCGGCTTTTCGTGCTTTGAGGGGAGAGGCTGGGCTCCCGGGAACAAGTACCAGTCCGTTCGCGTCCATACCTTGCGGGTGTTGGCCAGCGGGCTAGTGGTGTATACTCGGTGCTGGAACATGGGCGTTCCCGGGGCCGTTTGCGTGCCACCGCGATCGCCAAAGAGTCGAAGCAGCCAGGCATACATCCCGCCGCCGCAACTTAGCGGGCAAGCATCACAGGCGTAGGGGACTTCCTCGATGGACTCGTCGTTCAACCCGTATCTCAAGTGGTTGGGCATTCCGCTCAAAGACCAACCGCCCCACCATTACCGGTTGCTAGGTGTGGAACTGTTCGAGGGCGACGCCGAAGTGATCGAGCGGGCGGCTGATCGCCAGATGACCTATATCCGTTCGCTGCAAACGGGCGAGCATGCGGCGGCGGCCCAAAACCTTTTGAACGAATTCGCCGCGGCCAAGATCTGCCTGCTGAACAGCCAAACGAAGCAGCAGTACGACGCGTCGCTGCGCAAGACGACCCAAGAGGTCGCGTTGCGTTCGCCGCTGGCCCAGCCGGCGATGGGCAGCGGCATCATGGTCGCCGAGGCGCTTTCGCCGGAAGTTGACGGCATCGAAGTCGTAGACGAAGACATTGTGGAGGACGACATTGTTAGTGCGGATGTCGTCTCGGCAGAGATTGTGTCCAGCCCGCCGCCCCGCGCCCAATCTTCAGACTCGAACATTGCCGCCGCTTCGGGAGTCAGGTTGCAAACTGCCCAGCCGCTGCCAGACGCGCTGCCGCCAGCAAAAGCGCCGCAGGCGAAGCCGCCAGCGGCGGGCGGCAAGCCGTCGCCGGCATCGGGCGCAGCAATCGCCCCGGCCAGGAGAGACCAAGGCGGCCTTTCACTGCCTTGGATCTTAGCGGGCATCGGTGCAATCGCTGCCACGTTGTTGCTGGGCGGATTGACGATTTGGTACTTCACCTCCGGCGATGACCCGGTCGACAACGTCGCACAAGTTGATCCCGGTGATTCGCGTTCTAATGCGACGGGCACCAGCGGCGAAACCAATAGCGGCACGCAAAATACCGGCGGCAACTCGGCATCGAATCAAAACAACAACAACAGCGGCAACAACCAATCGAATACCGGCGGCCAGCAATCGAATACTGGGCAAGGAACGAACGGCAACGGTCACGGCAACGGCAACGGCGGGACCACTGGGACCACAACCAACATCAGCACGCCCGCTGGCGCGGATCTGTTGATCGAAGCGCCCTATCTGGTCGGCACGGTTTCTACCGGCAACCAGGTACTCTCCGACCGGACGTACAACTTCGCCCAGATTGACACCGAACTCGATGGGCTGAAATTCACCCGTTGGCAGTACGGCCCGGTGCCATCTTTTTCGTTGGAACCCGAGCGCGAAGGCACGGTCTACCTCATCCTTCCGCCGCATGGATACCGGCGGGACGCACCGGCGATTGAGATCGATGGTTGGGAGCAGACCGACCTGATTTGCAAGGTCCGCGTTACCGGCGGCTACGTTCGCAACTGCCAGGTTTTGAAGCGGGACATTTCCAGCGACCCGGTTGCCGTTCCGCTGACCAGTACCATGTGGCCCATCGTCGCCGCGGCATCCATTCAGAAAAAAGCCCGCACGTTCACCGACATCGTCAATAACGACAACGGGAACACCAACCCGGTTGATCCCATAGTCCCCGGCACCAACCCGCCCGATGAACGTGAGCCGACAGACCCATCCGACCCGCCGGCCGAAGCGCCGGAAGTCGTTGCCAAACTCGCAGTTCCATCTTCCGAAGACCAGGCCCCAATTCGCACTCGTGTGGCAGAAGTTTTCGAACTGGCTTCGTTGCGGGAGCCGGCGGAGAAGTCAACCGCGGCGAAGCGGCTATTGGAAGTTGGTCGTGATTCAGGCGACAATGCTACCGAGCGTTACGTCATTCTGGCTACCAGCGCCCGTCTGGCCGCCGAATCGGGCGACTTGCTTACGGCGTTGCGGGCGACCGAACTGATCGGCGACAACTACGAAGCGCCGACGGCGGCAATGAAATTGTACCTCGTCCGCCAGTTTGCCAAGAGCCGCGTGCCAAAGCAGCAGAAGGTGGAACAACTTACCTACGTGCCGGCCGTTCTGGATGAAGGGCTGGCCGGAGACGAGTTTGACGCGGTCGAAGATACCGTTAACGATCTGTATTCCAACGGTCTGAGTCATAAGGTTTTTGCCGAACGCCGCAAAGCTGCCCGCGCGATGAAGGAAGACTACCGCGCCGTCGCCAAGGCGAAGGGCACGCTAAAGACTAACCCCAAAGACGGCAACGCCAACCACGTGGTCGGCCAGTACGTCTCGTTCATGAAGATGAATTGGGAGGAGGGCTTGCCGCTGTTGGCCCTCAGCTACGATGAGCAAACGCGGAAGATCGCACTGCTCGACATCGCCCGGCCCGATAGCGCCGCCGAGCAACTGACCGTCGGTGACGGGTGGTTCGCTCAAGTAGAAAGTCAAGATTCCGACCAGGCGAAAGGGGCTTTGCTAACCCGGGCCGAGGATTGGTACCGCCAGGCGGCGACGACCGCCAAGGGCCTGGAAGCGGCGCACGCCAAGAAGCGCTTGGACGATATCCAGCAGCAACTGGCCGATCTAGGTTGGATCGACGTGCCCAAGAAAGCGGTCATCTCAGCCGCCAGCGGTTACGGGTGCGAAATCTATCTCAACGGCGAAGAGATCATCGACGCGTCGTACGGCCGCGTTGGCACTGCAACCGTGACTCTCACCCGGGGAGACATCATCATGGTGCAAGCCCGTCGGCGAACGTACGGAAGCTACACCAACGGGTTCGCATGCGTGATTGCTTTTGAAGGCAGCACCAAGCCTGAGATTACGGGTACTTCGAAGCAGTGGACCGCCTTCACCACCAACAACCACGGGTACTGGTACAAGCCAGAGAATATAGCCAGCACCGGTACATATGTAATCAGCCCCAGCGCGGGCCACACCGCGCTGAACCAAATGACCGGCGCTGCCCCTCGTTCGCTGTGGCATACCGGCAGCGACCAATACCAGGCATTCTTTCTTTACCGGGTGAATTAGCAAGTCGTCTACTGCCGCACCAACCCCGGGATCGCATCCAGCGATAAATCTTCCACCTGGCCCGCATTCCAGCGCTCGATGGCAATCGCTCCCATCACGGCGTTGTCAGTGCAAAGTTCAATCGGGGCGATGTGCAGGGTTATCCCGGCTTCGTCGCAGGCTTCGGTCAGCCGGGACCGCAGCAGGCGGTTGGCCGCCACGCCGCCGCCTACGCAGAGCGTTTTCAGATCTGTCTTCTTCAAGGCCAACATCGCTTTGGCAACCAGGCAGTCGACCACCGCTTCTTGAAAGCTGGCGGCCAAGTCGGCGATTTGTTGCGGCGTCAGGTGGCTGTTATCAAACGCCGGTTTATTCGGCCCGCAAATGCTGTAGCGCACCGCGGTCTTCAACCCGCTAAAGCTGAACGCAATACGGTCCTCATCGTGAATGAACGAACGGGGGAACGCGTGGGCAGTCGGGTCGCCGTCAGCCGCCACCTTGGAAAGGGCCGGCCCGCCGGGAAACGGCAAGCCCAACATGTTGGCGACTTTGTCAAATGCTTCGCCCGCCGCGTCGTCGATGGTCCCGCCCAACAGTTCGAACTCGCCGGCGCTTTCGCAGCGGTACAAGCTGCTATGCCCGCCGCTAACAATCAATCCCACGCACGGGAACACTTCTTCCTCTTCCCCGCTGGAAAGTTTGCAAGCGTAAACATGCGCGTGCAGGTGGTTCACTGCGATCAGCGGAACGTCCAGAGCCAGCGCCAATGACTTGGCCGCCACCAGTCCGACCAACAACGAACCCGCCAGCCCCGGGGTATTGGCAACCCCTACCGCATCGATATCTTTCAGTGCAATGCCTGCGCGCGACAAGGTCTCATCGATCACTGGCAGAATGCGCTCGACGTGTGCCCGGGCGGCAATCTCCGGCACGACTCCGTGAAACCGCCGGTGCAATTCATCCTGAGACGCAACGACCGCGCCGAGCACTTCCAGCGAATCGGTAATCACCGCCGCTGCCGTCTCATCACAGGTCGATTCTATGGCCAGTAAGTTCATCGATTCGGCTCTAACGTCATTTGCAATAAATCATCTGATCGCCCCCAACATTAGAGGGCGTTTCTCCCACGACTTCGACTGAAATTCAGCATCAGATTCACCACTGAAACTGTCCCACGTCCGGTAATGTCTTGCTACCGCACAACTTACGCTCGATCACCAAAACCGGCTCACGGGCGGTGCCGGTGGTGAATGTTGGACCTCTCAGCCTCTCGCTTGATTTGCTGTAAGCCATTGCAACAGAACAGCTTACAAGCATGCGGCCGGTTCGCCGCCGAGCTTAACATTCACCAAACTACAGCATATCCGGGGGTGGTGCTGAAAGTTCCGTCCGCAACCGCTGTTCGCCCGCCTGCTGGCC
>CALBTA010000114.1 GCA_937967755.1 uncultured Planctomycetaceae bacterium
CGCTCGATCCTGCCGCCGGGCGCGGCGCGCGAAGAGCTGGGCCATCGCATCAACTGGCTCGAAGCGCCGGGCCACCGCCGGGTCAGGCAACACGAATCGAAAGCGTTCACGCCCGCAAGCAGTGTCATACGGTTGTTTTACTACCGCACCAGAGCGTGGTCATCGGCCGTGTCGAAGGCCCCGTCGAGGCCAGCGCTGCGAATCTCGTAGCCGTCTGGCCAGGTTCGCTGGTAGCGCAGCGGCTGGTTCCAAGCGTCAGTTTCGTAGGCCAGGATTTCCGCCCCTTCGTATTCGCTGGGGTATTCGCCGTAAGTGTAGTAGTACCCGTCGATCTGGGCGGCGGCGTCTTCCATTTCCACCGCCGTGGTGAAGCCGCTGAACAGACCGAACGTAAACAACACGGCGAACAGAAACGTACCCGCCGCGCCCAACAGGCTTCCGGCAATCGCGTTGCCGCGCGGGGCTTTGCGAAGGCCGATCATGCTCAACAATAACCCGATCGGGCTGAACGTGCCGCAAGTCAGCAGCCCGATGATCGATGTCGTCAAACCAGCCACACCCAGCGAATTGCCGCCCCGGTTGCGGGGCCCGTCATGCCGCGTGGGCTGCGCTGCGTGGTGCTGCGACGGAGCGTAAGGATTCTCCGCCGACGGTTGCTGCGCTCGCTGCGTAGGCGAACCGACAACCTCGGCCATGCAAACGCTTTCATCAACCGCTTGCGCCAACACGACCGCCTCGCGCGAATTCTTCTTCGGAGCGGCCGGCTTCGGGCGGGTCTTGCCGTCGCTGGCAATCGGTCCTTCCAGCGGCAAGGTATCCCCTTCGTAGACCGCCCGCAGCGTGGCGTTGACCGCTTCGGTCAGGCGGGGAATGTGGTGATCGACTGTTCCGCCGAACGCGTCGAGCCAGTGGCACGTGCTGAGGAAATACTCCAGCGACTTCGCCAGGCGAACGTCGGCGATGCGGAACGGGATGATCGGAATGCCCTTGCTGGCCGCCCGTTCGACTTCGCGCACGACTTGCGAACTGTGGTTCGAGTGACCCGAGAGCACCAGGACCATCACCTTGCTGTCATTGATGGCGTCGATCAGGGCTTCGCCGTAGGGCTTGCCCGGCATCACATCGCGCGGGGCGATCCACGCGCCCGTTCCGCTCCGTTCCAAGGCGGCGCAGACCAGGTCGGCGACCTCCTTGTCCATCGACGAGTAGCTGATGAAGACTTCGTGCGACATTGCGCGGCTTTCGCGGTTGAAAAGTGGCAAGCGGGCCAGCCGTATCAGTTTTCTTCGGCAGATAGCGCGGGTCGGCTGTTGTTAGAGTATCGACCGATTAGCCGCTTTCCGAATGCCGCGCGGTCTTGCGCTCACGGTGATTCAGCCTGTGCCGCGGCAGTAGGAAAGTGAAACCGCAGTGACAATTGCGCTGAGAATTTGTGCATTCAGAAGAGTCTGGAGACTTCTGCTACGTCTGCTGGCTTGCACCGGCATTGAAAACACCAGTGGCCGGTAGTGCTGCGGCAACTGTGTTCGACGCGCCGGCAGCCGGGGCAACCGGCAACTTAATCACAAACGCAGTCCCTTTCCCAACGGTGCTTTCGACGCGAATCCGGCCGCCGTGGGCGTCGATGATTTCTTTGCAAGCAGCCAGGCCGAGGCCCGTGCCCCCTTTGCCGCTAGCATCGGGGCCGTCCTTGGTGGTGAAGAACCGGTCGAAGATGTGCGGCAGCTTATCAGCGGCGATGCCTGTGCCCCAATCGCGAACGGTCAGTTCGATCACCTTGGCGGCTGGGTCGTTCTGTAGCCGAACCAGCATCCGCCCGCCCTCCGGCATCGCTTGCCGGGCATTGATCACTAAATTGATCAGCACCTGTTGAATCTGATTCCCGACGGCCAGCGCCGGCGGGGTCGGTTGAAGCTCGCAATCGACCGCGATTCGGTACTTCCGCATTTCACGTTCCAACAGCATCATCACGTCGCCGACAATCGTCGCCAGATCGGTTGGCTCCGGCGATTCGCTGCGGTTGCGGGCGGCCCCCAGCACCGTTTTGGTAATCTTGGCGGCACGTTGTCCGGCGGAGAGAATCTTTTCCAGAGACTTCGTTCGCGTCGCTTCATCGCTATGCCGCAGGCCCATCTTCGCGTAGTTGATTACGCTCATCAGGATGTTGTTGAACTCGTGCGTCGTCGTGCCGAGCAGTTCCCCCAAAGCGGCCATCTGCTGCGCGTCGCGAAGTTGCCGCCGTGTCGCTTCCAGTTCGGCCACAAGTTGCCCGTTGGAAATTTGGTCCGCCGATTGTGTCATGGGTGATGCCTTTGCTAATGCTTGAAATCGTCGCGGTTTCGCTTGCCGGCGTAGCTTGCCAGCGCCCCCGAGCCAACGCGGGCTGCCCCAATCGCCTGAGCGGAGAATCTTAAACCGTTATCAGCACACTACTTACGCCCATTTTCGCATCGTCAAAATGGCATCGCCGCCAACAGGTGGCTGCGGTACAATCGGCAATTCTTACGCGGATTGTCTCAACCGCCCCCTCAAACCGAAGGATGCAAGGATGCACTCGGTCGAACTGATGGAACATGCGATCGCCGTGGCCGAACAGTTGGGCTGGCGAGTCCGCTATGAAAACCTGGGAGAAGTCGGCGGCGGCGCGTGCGAAATCGCTGGCCAAAAGTGGATCTTCATCGACCTCGCCCTGCCGCCGCTGGAGCAGTTCGGTCAAGTGATCCAGGCGCTGCAAAGTGACGCGGCGATTTACACAGTGAATTTGCCGGAATGCCTGGCGGAATATTTCGAGGTGCGCCGTGCCGCGTAACCTGTGGTGCAAGTCTCCAGACTTGCACGAAGTGCGACGATGAACGAACAAGTCAGGAGACTTGTTCCACGGCTACGCGATCAGCTCTTTGATCACACTTCCGCCGACTTGGCTGAGTTGTTTGAAACGGCCGGCGTGGAAGTAGGTTAGCTGGTTGTCGTCCAGGCCGAGCAGGTGCAGCAGAGTGACGTGCATGTCTTTGATGGGGTGGGCGACTTCGACGGCTTTTTCGCCAATTTCGTCGGTCGCCCCGATTGCGTGGCCGGCTTTCACGCCGCCGCCGGCCAGCCACATGGCCATGCCTTTGGCGTTGTGATCACGGCCAACCTTCTTGCCGCCGCGCATGCCGTTGTCCGGCGTGCGGCCGAACTCACCGGTCCAAAAGACGAGAGTTTCGTCCAGCATGCCGCGTTGCTTCAAATCGGTGATCAGCGCGGCGATGGGCTTATCGGTGACGCCAATCCGCGCCCGGTGCGAACGTTCGAGGTAATCGTGCGAGTCCCACCCGCCGCAATAAATTTGCACGAACCGCACACCCTGCTCGACCAGGCGACGGGCCAGCAGGCACTGCCGGCCGAACTGGTCGGTTTCCGCCTGGCCGACGCCATAGCTGGCGAGCGTCCGCTCGTCTTCGGTCGACATGTCGATGATGTCAGGCACTTGCGTTTGCATGCGGAACGCAAGTTCGTACGCCTGCATCCGCGCCGCCAACGCGTCGTGGTGTTCGTGCCGCCGCCGGTGCCCGTCGTTGAGCTTCGCCAGCAGGTCAAGGTTATCGCGTTGCACTTCGCGGGTGACGCCTTTCGGAGGGTGCAGATCGAGAATCGGCGAGCCTTTGGGGCGAAGCGTTGTGCCTTGGTAGTACGCCGGCAGGAACCCGTTGCTCCAATTCGCCGCGCCCCCTTGCGGGAAGTTGACTTCCGGCAGCACGACGTAGGCGGGCAGGTCCTGATTCTCAGTCCCCAGCCCGTAACTGACCCAACTGCCGATGCCGGGATCACCGCCGAAGCGGTTGCCGGTGTTCATATGGTAATTGGCGGTCGGGTGGTTGATCGATTCGGCCTGGCAGCCGTGGTACAGGCAGATTTCATCGGCGACGCTGGGCAGGTGCTTCCACTCGTCGCACATCCACAAGCCCGACTTGCCGGCCCGCTGGAACTTGTACGGGCTGCGGATGAAATACCGCTTGCCGCTGGCCATGGCGCTTTGGAATTTGTCTTTGCGGACGAACTCCTTCATGTGCAGCTTCTCAAGTTTCGGCTTCGGTTCGAACAGGTCGATATGGCTCGGCCCGCCCGCCATGTACAGCAAGATGCAAGCCTTCGCCTTGGCCGGGTGGTGATGCGGCTTGGGCGCGAGCGGACCTTTTGATTGCGGATTGTTTTTTTCTTCCGCTTGCAGCAATGCGTTGAACGCGGCCGTGCCGAGGGTTGCGCCCAGGCCGTACATGAAATGGCGACGGGTTGATTGCAAGTTGTTCATGGCATCTTGGCGTTCGTGCCGAACGCCGCTAAACGGGTCGTTACGACGGCATTGAAAGACCGTCGTACCTTTTCAATAAACATACACAAACTCGTTCGAGTTCAGCAAAACCAAACACAACTCGGCCAGCCCACGGGTTTCGGCTGAAACTTCCCACGGCATGGTGTCGCGTTCATAATCGAGCATCCAGTGCAGCTTTTCTTCCCAGCGGAAGGGCTTGCCGGTTTGTTCGTCGACCATTTCGCGAGCGACTGTCACCGGCAACTCCGTTTTCTCCGGCGGGTGCTGGCGGTGGTGCGCTGTCATTTTTTCGATGTGAGCGCGGCAGGCGTCACGCTCGGCATCGCTGGGGGTTCGGCCAAACAGCAGCGCGAACGCCCGATCTATACGCGCTTCGGTCGTGCCGCGCTCCTTTTCCAGCCGCTGCGCCAAGGCCAACGCCCGGTTGTGAACG
>CALBTA010000115.1 GCA_937967755.1 uncultured Planctomycetaceae bacterium
AATCGTCCGTTCGCAGGCAGGGGATGTAAACGCTGGTATCGAAGCCTTCGAGCCGATCATCGAAGTCGTTCGTCAAAAAGACGCTTTCCAGCTTCGTTTGCTTCAATACTTGCTGCGCCCAATCGGGCTCGCTCATTTTCTTCAACGCAGTGTCGTAGACATCTTCCCAATTATCAGCCGTTAGCAGTTCGCCCTCGAACCCGAAGAACTCTTGGGCAATTTCCACGAACCAACTGTATTGAATGGTGTTATCGATGGGACCGAGGTTCTCCATCAGCCGGCCAACTTTAGCCTTGGGGTCAAGACCTGGCTCTTCGATTCGCTCCTTCGGCATGCCGGCCGAATGGGCCAACTCGGTGTAGTAGTGATAACCGAGGATGTCGGCCAACGTCTGCGAGGCCGGTTGCAAGGCGTTGATATGGGTGTGGGGATCGATCAATACCAATGATTGCAGCTGATCGAATAGTCGAGTGCGTAATTGTTCAGACATGTGCTCTTTGCGATTTAGGCCGGCTTTGTAGTCAGATTGTTAATCGGCAAGCGGCAGACTAGGGAAAACGGAATCGCCACCGGCTCGCCGTCAGACAGCTAGAGTTGTATATCACACCCATGGCGAATCGTCACCACGCGGAAATCTAGTCTTCGGGAATCAATTCCAGACAGACCAACTTATCGTCACCCCGTACATAGAGCAGCCCGTGGGAGAGAATTGGTGCGGCCCAGCAGGGTTGTTTCAAGAGCGGCGGATGCCGTCCCGTAAAGCTGTTCCGCGGTGCCGCCTTATCAAGCAGCGTGGCCGTGGCGACCGGGCGATATGCTTCCGGCGTCGCTTCGATTAATCGCAGCACACCATCTTCCTGTTGGCAAACGAAATGCCCATCGGCGTACATCAAAGAACAGCGAGTTAGGTTTTCCCGGCTCCACATCACCTTGCCCGTCTTCCATTCAATACACCGCAGTTCCGCGTTGCTGGTGTGGCGACCGCTCGATCCGTACAAGTATCCTTCGTGATACACAGCGGTGTTCCAATGGGTTTGCATTGACTTGTCACGCTTCTTATCGTCATTCCAAACCATTTCGTAATCACCGGGCGAAACTCGCAACAGAGCACTGCCGGGTCCGTACGTTTCGGAAATGAAAACCTCGTCGCCGATAACGACCGGCGTCGAAGCATTCACGCTCTCCAAGATTTTCGCCCGCCAAGGAAACTGAAAATCAATCTTCCCCGTCGCAGGTTCAAACCCAACCAAGCTGCCCCGACAGAAGGCGAAGCCCCAGCGGCGTCCATTGATGGTGGCGAGTTGCGGCACAGAGTAGCTCGCCAGTTCATCAGCGATCTCGTACTTCACTTCACCAGTGTACTTATCGAATGCGACAATTCCGGCACCGTTGGGTTCCACGCGGTCCAAGGCTGCCGGCGGCAAATCGAGCGAATCTTTCGTACTTCCCCCGATCATGCATAGCAGCAGATCACCTTCAACGACCGGTGTGCTGCCAACGCCGAAGAAGTTTTGCACCACGTTGAACTGCTTCTTGGTATCGACCTTCCAAAACAACTGCCCGTCTGTCACGCGCAGACAATGCAACATTCCTTCAGCACCGAAGATGTAGACGCGATCGCCGTCTACCACCGGAGAACAGCGAGGACCGTTGTTGTAGCCGTAGTAGTCCCGGTAGTCGGTGGGGTATTCCCAAGACCAAAGTAGATCGCCCGTTTCGGCATTGAGGCAGGTCAATCGTGCATGATCACCTTCACGGTCGAACTGAAAGTAGCGTCCCTGACTGATGGAACCGATGCCGTAGCTGGTTCCGATGTCGCGCTTCCACACAATCTTCGGGCCTTCGTCAGGCCAGTCCTTCAAAATGCCCTTTTCCTTCGATTTGCTATCGTGCGACGGGCCGAGGAACTGCGGCCAATCATCGCCTGACTTACGTTTGGTCAGGTTGGGGACTTCGACTTTCGAGTACGCCAGTGCTTGGTAGCGATCTTGCTTGTCGGCCGACGTCATTGTGTCGCCGGCGTCCGGAGCAACGGTGGGTCGGGGCTGAGCTGCCGACTCCGGTCCACCACAGCCGGAGAGAAATACGGCCACCCAGATCGAGTACCATGCAGTGCGAACATTCAAAGGTCGGTTGAACATAACGTGTTACGGTGTGTCAAAGTGTTTGGTGGCGGAGATTTACGCTTCGCTGCCCGAGATGAAAGATTACACAAATTTGACCAGAAGTTATCTTCGATTGCCAAGATTCGACTTCTAGTAACGAATCACCATTCTGGGGTGCGTTGCGCCGGAGAGGAGCAACTCATCCCAAACTTGGAGAAAATAGCATGTTGGTCGTCAACGACCGCCTTAGAATACCACTGAAGGAGTTTCATTTCACGTTCGCCCGCAGCAGCGGTCCGGGAGGGCAGAATGTGAACAAGGTTAACACCAAAGCAACTTTGCGTTGGGATATTGCCAAGTCGCCCAGTTTGACAGACTCCGTTCGCAAGCGATTTGTTGAACAAAATCGGCGTCGTATGACAGGTGACGGAGAAGTTATTATGACTTCCCAGCGGTACCGCGATCAGGGCCGAAATGTGGCAGACTGCTTGGCCAAATTGCGTGATTTGCTGGAAGTGGCAATGGTGGTTCCCAAAAAACGCCGGCCAACCAAGCCGTCGCGGGGAGCTAAGCGAAGGCGGTTAGAGAACAAGAGAATTAACGCACAAAAGAAACAGCAGCGTCGCCCACCCAAGCTAGATGGCCAGGCTGCCAACTTACACTGCTCTCGCTGGAGGGAGGACAAAACGATGTTCGGAAAACCAGAGTGGTTCGTTGCCAAGAAATTTGGCTGGGGGCTGACGCCGATCACCAAAGAGGGTTGGATCTACACCGGCGTTTGGGCCGCGGTTTTGAGCTTGCCGTTCCTCATCCTGCTGTTTCTTACAGACGGCTCCATGGCGGAACGTGTGATCAAAGCTTGTGTTTGGATGGGAGCGATGATGGGATTGCTCATCTTCGACGTGAAACTGATTCTCAAGGCCATGGCGCGGAAGGAGGAAGAGAAGGATGTCTTCCGCATCATGGATGAAGAGGAAACCCGCCAGGAAACCACGGAAACGGGCAAGTTCGCCATGCACGTTACCGATAGCGGCCGGGCGAAACAGGCATAGCGGGAAGACTTTGCTCGCGTTGCCACCCTAGGCGATAGGTGGTAAAATTCTCGGTTTGGCCCTGAGAGTAAAACGAGGAGTCTACCGAATGCCCGCCAGTGAACGCCGCAGAGAACTGCGTCGCCGTCGTCACCGCTTGAAGAAGATGAACTTGCTTAAGAAGCGTGCCGTTAACGCAAACGCCTCGGAACGCACCGCCATCGCAGAAACGATGCGCGCAATCACCCCAGGTGCTGAAGCAGTGATCAAACTGGTGGG
>CALBTA010000116.1 GCA_937967755.1 uncultured Planctomycetaceae bacterium
GGCCATTTTCGCCGCGTTACAAAGGGTTTACACACCAGAATCGCGCGGCAGGGTACGATTGAATGGAACAGCGGCCCGAAGGAGCGCGCCTCGGCGAGGGTGTTCCGCGCGAACTTCGCCTCGCGCGGCCGCGATATGATCGTTACAACCGCAACCACCCGCAACTCCCATGCCGCAGACCATTCTGACCGTTGAAGACGATTCGGCCATTCGCCGCGGAGTCGTCGATGCGCTTACCTATTCCGGCTTCACCGTGTTGGAAGCTGCCGATGGCAACACCGGGATGGAAATGGCGCTGCGCCGCGAATACGACTTGATGCTGCTCGACCTGGTGCTGCCCGGGCCAGGTGGGTTGGACATTCTTCGTGAAGTACGTGTCGCTCGCCCGACGCAGCCGGTGATCATCCTGACTGCCCGCGGCGAAGAAAACGACCGCGTGGAAGGATTGCGGTTGGGTGCTGACGACTACGTGGTGAAGCCGTTCAGCGTGAAGGAATTGATGGCCCGCGTTTCGGCCGTGCTGCGGCGCTCGCCTGAACGGCCAACCGACGTTGCGGAAATTCAACTCCCCGACGGCGTCGCCGATCTCGCTCGCTGTGAGGTTCGCTTCGAAGATGGCCAGCGGGCAGAGCTTTCCGAGCGTGAGATTGAGTTGTTACGATACCTCGCCGCCAACACCGGCCGGGCGATTGCTCGCGACGAAATCCTTTCCAACGTTTGGCGGATCAGCCCGCAAGGCGTTTCGACGCGCACGATCGACATGCACGTCGCCCGATTGCGGGAAAAATTGCGCGACAACGGCGGCGAACCGAAGATCGTGCTGACCGTTCGGGGAAAGGGGTATATGTTTGCGAAGGCTGAAGATTGATCGGACTCAGTTCTACACGAAACGCAATGCAACGCGGTAATTTTGAAATATGAACCGACCTTGGAAAGTTTGGCTGTGGTTTTTCCTGGCGCTGGCGCTGGTTGTGCCGGCGATGGGTTGGCTTACGCACAAAGCGTTGCAGCTTGACCAAGAGGTCGCCGATTCGGCAATCAACGCCGATCTGGAAGAAGATATCAGTCTGGCCCTGTGGCGGATGGACGTCGCGCTGGCACCTTTGGTCGCTCAGGAGGCCGCGCGTCCCTACGTGGTCTACCGCCCGTTTTTGGTGGAACCGGCGGCCGATGGAACCAAGGGAAGCGACCAACCCTTGGCCTCGCCGCTGTTGGTGCAACCGTCGGAATTCGTCCGCCTGCATTTTCAGTTAGATGAAAGCGGTGCCATTTCTTCGCCGCAATGTCCCGCAGTGGACGTGCGGGAATTGGCCATCGAAAACGGGGCACCGCTTGATAACATCGATGCGAGTTGTTCGTCACTCAGCCAGCTCAGCGAGTCCGTTCGCCACGACGCGCTGGCGCGGATGCTCCCGCAGGAAACCTTGCCGCCTTTCGAAGTCACCGATTTGGCCTGGAGCAATCGGCTGAATACCGGCAATTTCAACGGGGCGGAAAGCCCCAATGAATTGAACCAGCAGGTGCTATTGCAAAACGACAGCCAGCTTTCAGAGCTTTACCAACTGCCGGCCAGCGTGGGCTTTGACGATCAGCAAGTGGCGAACGTTAGTGAAGACGATTTGTTCGACCCGCAAATGGCCGGCCCGGCGCAGCAGCCTGCCCCACCAGGTCAGGCGGAACCGAATGCCGCTTGGAGCCAGCAGTATGGCGATAACCCGTTCTACTACGGGCGGGCGCCGCGCTCGCAAGTCCAGCGCGGGCAAGTGGAATTCCAGCGCCGCAACAAGGCGTTGCAATCCTACGCAAACACCGAAGTCGTCCGCCAACGCAAACAACTGCCCGTCCTCAGCTTGCCCCCGCAAAAAGTGCAAGAAGGCGTCAGCGCGCCCGTCTGGGTCCAGGGTGAGTTATTGCTGGCCCGAAAAGTCACCGTGGACGACCGCCACATGGTGCAAGGCTGCTGGTTCGATTGGGAAAAACTGAAGGCATTCCTCATCGCCGAAGGTCTGGGGGGTGACGGCGCGGCTGGCGCGGCGCTGCCGAATTTCGACCTCCGCCCGATTGCCGACGACCGCACGGTAGCCCCCGCCCGCCGGCTGGCGACGTTGCCTGTAGAGATCGTTGTTCCCACGCCGAAGTTTGCCGCGTCGCCGGTTTCCCCCATTCGCATTTCGCTGATGGCGGCGTGGATTTGCATGGTGTTCGCCACGTGCGCCGTAGCGTTCCTGTTGCAAGGGGTCGTCACCCTAAGCGAGCGCCGGGGCGCGTTTGTTTCGGCCGTGACGCACGAATTGCGCACCCCGCTGACCACCTTCCGCATGTACGCCGAGATGCTTTCCCAAGGCATGGTGCGCGATGGCGATCAACAAAAGCAATATACGGAAACGCTGCGCGTCGAAGCCGACCGGCTTTCGCACCTGGTCGAAAACGTGTTGGCGTACGCTCGTTTGGAAAGGGGGCGCAAAGGGGGCCGCCGCGAAGATATCTCGCTGAACAAGCTGCTGCAACGATCGCTGGCGCGGCTGGAAGACCGGGCTCGTCAGGCCGAGATGGAGGTAAAGGTCGATATTCCCGACGACGTGCGAAACATCGTATTGCACACCGACCCGCAAGCGGTTGAGCAAATCTTGTTCAACCTCGTCGACAACGCGTGTAAGTACGCGCAGCCTTCGAAAGACGGCATCATTCACGTTCGCGCGCAGCAATCGGGCGGAAGGCTCGCCCTGATGGTCAGCGACAGCGGCCCGGGCATTCCGGCCAACTTCGCGCGCAAGTTGTTCCAGCCATTTTCCAAGAGTGTGGAAGACGCGGCTCTCAGCGCACCGGGTGTTGGCCTCGGACTGGCCCTCTGCCGGCGGTTGGCCAGCGAGATCGGCGGCGCGCTGAACCTTGAACCCTCTGACAAGGGTGCGGCGTTTCGGTTGTTGCTGCCGCTGGCGCAATAGCGCGACGAACGCTTTACCTCTGCCTCACCAAATTGAGGCCCGGATAGTAGTTCCCAGTATTTTGAAACTGTGTCGGGTGGCCGGTTGAGAAAGTTCGGGCGGCCCGCTGCGTCGGCACGGGTGCGAAGCTGCGTTGTCGTTGCGCCGCCACTTGTTGCTCAACTCGCAGAATCTGGGCCTGCTGCTGGCGGGCGAATTCCCGTTGCTCTAGCTGCGGGCGAACCAGCGTTTGGTAGTTGGTCACTCCGCCGAAACCATCGCGGCGCACCAGGATCAAATAGGCGCTGACGGCCGGGCGGTTGTGACCGTTGTTGTTGACGTACGCGGGGGTGCGGAGCTGCGCGTTGGCGTCTTGAGAAATGCCACTGA
>CALBTA010000117.1 GCA_937967755.1 uncultured Planctomycetaceae bacterium
ACCACCAATCGAACCCCGCCCGCTGGTCGGTGGTGAACTCGTAAGGGCTAAGCGTTCGATCTTCCGGCCAGGGCGCCCCGCTCTTGATCCAGCCTTCCAGCAGCGCGGTCTCTGCTTCAGTGAGCGGCTCGCCTTCCCCATCAGGCGGCATCTCGCCATCGCGAATTTTCGTCAGCAAATAGCTGTCGTCGGGCTTACCCGGTACGAGGGCCGGGTCGCCGCTTTCGCCACCAGCCAGCGCGCCGCCGCGCGTGCTGAGAACCAACTCTCCATGCGGATCGCTCGCGCTATGGCAACCGAGGCAACGGTTGGCGATCAGCGGAACGATATCTCGCTCGAACGGGGTGTCTTCAGAGTGAGCGAGTTGTGGCACGGCAGATAATAGCAATGCCACGAGTAGCAGTCGCATCCAACGCATTGGTTTCACTCTCGCTGGTTGGGCATCCTTAGTTCGACGGCCTTGGAAGACCGTTGTACCAACGCGCAAAAAACAGGGTGTGCGGCGGGGCCGCACACCCTGGGCGAAATTCTTTCAGCCTTCAGAGCCCGCGGCCTAGACCTTCTCAACCGTCGGGACTTCAAAGCCCATGTTGTTGGGGTCTTTCAACAGGGCGTTGGCTTCTTCGGCGTGGTCGCCGGTGTGCCGTTCGGTTTTGGGGTCGAACGTCAGCCACGGGCCGACGATGTACTCGGCCCCGTCCTTCGGAATGCCGACGCCGTTGGCCATGATGTCGTGCAGCTTGGCGAAGTGCTCGGCGGCATCTTCGTTATCGCCGAATTTGCCGGCTTTGGCGTTGAAGGGAACCTTCTTGCCCAGCCGGTAGCTGTTATTCATCAAGTGGCCCATCACGCAACCGTAGTGGGCATCCATCGCGTTGCCGTTGGCCATGTCGGGATCACCGGCTCGCACGGCGGCGATGAAACTTCGCCATTCGCCGCCCGGGGTGACCTGACCCGGTTCGACCCGCAGCGTCTCGGCAGCCTTGCCGGGGCGTTCAATCTGGTAACGCCCTTCGCCGGTGATCTTGCTGCCATCTTCCAGGTAATACTCGTTGATCACCTCGCGTTTGTAACCTTTGTAATTCACGTTGCGGACGTTGAAGTAAACCGCCTGGCCGTTGGGGTATTCAGCAATGCCGAACATGGTGTTGGGCGTTTCGCCTTGGTCGTCCCACTGGAAACGTCCGCCGATGGCCATCACGCGCGTGGGGTGGGTCTGGTCGTCGTCAATCGCCCATCGGGCCACGTCCAACTGGTGCGTGCCTTGGTTGTTCAAGTCGCCGTTGCCAGTTTCCCAGAACCAGTGCCAGTTGTAATGCACAAAGTTGCCGTGGTACTTATCGATCACGGCCGGGCCTTTCCACAAGTCCCAATTCAGATGCGACGGGGCCGCGCCCGGTTGCTTGTGGCCGATGCCGCCGCGCGGCTTGCAGCAATAACCGTAAGCGATCTTCAGCTTCGGCAGCTTGCCATCCTTCAACGCTTCATGCAGCCCGGCGATGCCGGCATTGCTGCGCCGCTGCGTGCCGTGCTGGACGACCACGCCGTACTTCTTCTGGGCTTCGACCGCCACGCGGCCTTCGGCCACATCGTGGCTCATCGGCTTCTCGACGTAGACGTGTTTGCCGGCTTGGGCAGCCCAAATGGTCATCAGCGAATGCCAATGGTTCGGCGCGGCGACCGACAGGGCGTCGATGGTTTTGTCTTCCAGCGCCTTGCGGACATCGGCGTAGCCGTCGGCTCCGCTGTTGCCTTTCAGCTTGCTCGCCAGAACGTTCTTATCGGGATCAATCAGCGCGGCGATCTCGACATTCGCTTGCCCTTTGAAACCGCCGATGTGGGAATTGCCCCGCCCGTTCAGCCCGGCGACGGCGACACGCACGCGGTCATTCGCACCCAGGAAGTTGCCCGATGCCTTCGTGCCCGAAATCAAAAACGCCCCGCCCGCGGCGAGGACCGACGACTTCTTCAAAAAATCACGACGAGTGTTACGAGCCATGTGTGAATTCCTTTCAATGGGAAGGGAGTTTGGGCAAGGTAATTTGGCGGGAAGGGTATTATGATAGGTTTGGGGGCAAATTCCAAGCGTTTACCGGGAAAAGCTTCACGCCGATTGGGGCAGAAATTCCCGACCCGTGCTTCTAAAGTTTGGGCGAGAATGCTCGAACAAGGTCTACAACCGCCCCCGGGCTTCTTCCGCCCAGGGGCTGGCGGGGGCGAGTTCGATGAACGTTGCCCAGTGGGGGCGGGCTTCTTCGGCGCGGCCTAAATCTTCCAGCGTGCGGGCCAGGTGATAGTGTACATCCGGGTACTCGTCGTGGTGCTCCAAGGCCCCTTCGAACGCCGTGACCGCCAACTCGCCTTGGCCCGTTTCGGCCAGCACGCAGCCGAGGTTGGCCCGGGCTTCGACGTAGTCTTCGTCCAGTTCAATCGCCGCGTAGTAACGCTCGCGGGCAGCGGTCACATCGCCAATTCGGTACAGCAATTCGGCGAGCAGAAAATTAGTCTCTGGGTCCGGCCCGAAGGCTAGCAGCGCGGCCCGGTACATCTCGGCGGCGGCTTCCAGGTGTTCTTCATCTTCCAACTGCATCGCGACGGCGACCATCTCTTCCGGCGAAGATGGCTGCTGCATCTTGGCCCGCCAATCTTCCAGCGAAACCACGTCGGCAGTGGCGGAAGAGAAGTCGGGCACGGCATCGGGTGACGGGGAAGGCGCTTCGTCGTCGGGCGCTGCGGCCGCGTCGAAGTCCAGCCGCAATTGCCCGCCAGGTTCGATCAGCCCTTCGCCCTGCCGCAGCAGGAGTTGCTTGCCTTCGACGATGACCGAGAGCTGCGCCAGCGGGCGTTCGACTTCGGGCAGGTGGCGGGCTAACTCGGCGAGCTTCTTTTCGATCTGATCGGGCGAAGCCCCGGCGGCCAGCAGTTGCGCCAAGCGTCTCGCCGTGGCGACTTCTTGAAAATCGAAATAGGGCAGCCGCTGGACCTTCCGCACCGGCACGATCAGACCGCGGCGGTGCCAACGCCGGACGACAGAAATCGAAACGCCCAGCAGTTCAGCCAACATGGCTGGCGTGTAGAGTCGGTGGACGTCGCCTTCGTCGTCAACCAGGCCCAACCGCTGCCAGAGTTGCGTCTCGGTGATGATTTCAATCTGGCCGGCGGCGGCCGCGTCTCGCAGCGCTTCGTCCAGCACGTCGCCCAAAAGGTGGCCGTGATCCGCCACGGGCAATTCCTCCGCCCCGATGACGACTAGATCGATCGCAATGTTTTCTTGCTCCGCCGCCTTCTTTTGTTCAGCCGGCGAAACCACAATGCCGCCATGCTCCCGAATAATCGCCTGAGCCTCCCGGCGATTCACCCCGCCGAGTTTGCCCACCAGCACAACGCGGGAACCTTCGAGCGAGTTGGCGGGCGAACTGGCGGCTTGGGAAATGCCCATCGCTCAACCCTCACCGGAAGTCTCTAGGTGAATCTCCGGTATCAAGTCCCCATCAATCTGCACGTCGGGGAATTCGCCTTCGGCGGCGAGCATTTCGCGGCAGCAGGTTTCCATGTCGTCGAATAGCTTGTCGAGGTTCAAGTCCTCATGCAACGGGCGGTAGGGTTCCAGGTAGTTGCGGCTGCTGTTGTACAGCTTGCGGGCGCCGCGGATGTTCTCGTTGCCGAAGTGGTGCAGGCAAACGGCCGTCTGGATCAGGCCTTGGTAAAACTTTCGCGAAGGCCCCTGGTACTCGGCCCACAGCTCTTCCCAAACATCGTGGGCTTCGAAGAACTCGCACTCGTTGAACAAACGAATACCTTCGAGATACCGCGGGTCGTGGGTTGCGTTGTCAGACACGTTGGAATTCCCCGGAAGTACGGCGGCGACCTCTGCATCATAACACTCCCTTGCGACCTGTCGAGCGACCGCCGCGCCGCCTTCGCCCGTTGACCAAACGTCATGGCAGGCTTACACTTACGAGTTTATTTCCCACGCCCTGCAAGCGTGCCTCTCACCCACGACGGCCTTGGAAGACTGCCGTACCCGAGGGTGGCGGCACGCGGTTCATAAGACAACAACTCACAGTCAGAGAGAAAACAAATGGCGAAAAAGAAAGCGGCCGGCGGCAAGAAGATGACCTACTACTTCGGCAAAACCCGCACCGACGGGCGGGGTGTGGGGAAGGATATTCTCGGCGGCAAAGGGCTGAATCTGGCTGAGATGACCGGCATCGGTTTGCCCGTTCCGCCTGGTTTCACCATCACCACGCAGGTCTGCGCCGATTACTACAAGGCCGGAGAGAAGTTGCCCAAGGGCTTGATGGAAGACGTAAAAAAGCAGGTCGCCACGCTCGAGCGCGAGTTGGGCAAGAAGTTCGGCGACGACAAAAACCCGCTGCTGGTTTCAGTGCGGTCGGGTGCCGCGGTCAGCATGCCCGGCATGATGAATACGATTTTGAACCTGGGTCTGAATGACAAGTCGGTCAAAGGTCTAGCCTCGGCGACCAACAACCCGCGCTTCGCCTACGATGCGTACCGCCGGTTGATCAACATGTATGGCGACGTGGTGATGGGGGTCGACTACCACCAGTTCGAACACGCTTTCGACAAGATCAAGAAGAAGTACAAGGTAAAAAACGACACCGAGGTGCCAACCGATGGCATGATCGAACTGTCCGACGCGTACAAGGCGGTCTACAAGAAGCACACCGGATCGCCCTTCCCCCAAGACCCGTTGAAGCAGCTTGAGCTGGCCATTCAAGCGGTCTTCGCAAGCTGGAACACCCACCGGGCTGTCCGCTACCGAGAGATCGAAGGGATTCGCGGGTTGCTGGGAACGGCCGTTAACGTGCAGTCGATGGTTTACGGCAACATGGGCGACGACAGCGGCACTGGCGTTTGTTTCACGCGGTACAACACGACGGGCCAGAACAAGTTGCACGGCGACTTCCTGATCAATGCCCAGGGGGAAGATGTGGTCGCCGGCATTCGCCCTACCCAACACATTTCTGAAATTGGCAAATGGAACAAGCAGGTCGAAAAGCAGCTCAAGCAGATTAAGAAGACGCTTGAGG
>CALBTA010000118.1 GCA_937967755.1 uncultured Planctomycetaceae bacterium
TCGGTGACGAAATAAGGCGAGAGGTAGCCGCGGTCGAATTGCATGCCTTCGACCCACTCGGTCTCGGTCTTCAGGCTCTTGCCTTCGTCGACGGTGATGACACCATCTTTGCCGACCTTGGCCATCGCTTCGGCCAGGATGGTGCCGATTTCGCGATCGTTGTTGGCGGCGATTGTGCCGACGTTGGCCATCTCTTCGTTGGTTTTGATCGTGATCGACTGCTTCTTCAGTTCGGCGGTGATGTCTTCGACAGCCGCTTCGATGCCCTGCTTCATCTGCACCGGGTTGACGCCGGCGGTGACCGCTTTCAGGCCTTCATTGAAGATCGCTTCGGCCATAACCGTCGCGGTGGTTGTGCCGTCGCCGGCCACGTCGCTGGTCTTGCTGGCGACTTCGCGAACCATTTGGGCGCCCATGTTTTCGTAGGCGTCTTCCAGGTCAATTTCCTTGGCCACGGTGACGCCGTCTTTCGTGACGGTCGGGCTGCCAAAGCTTTTTTGCAGAATGACGTTGCGGCCCTTGGGACCGAGCGTGACCTTCACGGCGCGGGCCAGTTTGCCAACGCCGCGGCGGATCGATTCGCGTGCTTCTTGTTCAAAGGCGATCATTTTAGCCATAGGGAGTACTCCAGTGTTCAGTTTTAAGTGTTCGGTGTTCAGTTGGTGAAGAGGGACGGGTTTAAAACCCGTCTCGGCTGTGTGCGCGCTGGCTGGACGGGTTACAAACCCGTCCTACTTCTAGTCCTCAATCACGGCCAGGATGTCGTCTTCCCGCATCAGCAGGAATTCTTCGTCGTCGATGGTGAAGTTGTCACCGGCGTAGCTGGCGAAGATCACGTGATCACCCTTTTTGACTTGCAGCGTGCTGCGCTCACCGTTTTCCAGCACCTTGCCGTCGCCCACGCTGACGACCGTGCCGCGCTGCGGCTTCTCGCGGGCGTTATCGGGCAGCACGATGCCGCCGGCGGTTGTTTCCAGCGACTCTTCGCGTTGGATCACCACGCGGTCGCCCAGGGGTTGCAGTTTGACTTTGCTTCGGGTTTTGGTCGCCGTCGCCATAGGGGTCTTCCTCCGTCTCGAATTGAGTGTATTGGGGGTGGGATGTTTTTCGGTTGGAAACGTGGGCCTGCCAAAATGTGTACGTTCAGCCCGTTTGTGGACATTTAATGCAAGCCGCGCGCCAAATCTGTGGGATGGACTTGGACTCTTTGGTTGGAGGGATGAAATGCGTCCAAAGGCGAGAAATAGCTGAGTACAGGTCAGTGGCTCACCTTCGGCCGGCTGGTGGTCATACCAATAAGCGTCTGGGAAATGCGAGATTATTGGTAAGGATTGGTTTTGGAGTGACTGTCACTTTGGCAGGGACGGAGCTATCGTCGGTTCGCTTGCCATGTTTGCCACCGGCTTCAGCCGGTGGTGGAGGGGCGATGAAGATTGCATTAGCCGGGCTTCAGCCGGCTGGCAAGTTTTCGGGACATACCAACCACCAACTAAAGCTGGTGGCAAACAGGGAGATATTGCTGGGGAAATGAAGGGGGTTGACACTCGCGAGCGAATAGTGTACAATAGTATCTTAACGGTTAGATTGGCGAGTTCCGCTGACGGTGGCTGGAAGCCCCGGTTACTTTTTGGAAAGTCGGTAAGCTGTGTGCCCTCACCCCGGCCCTCTCCCAAAGGGAGAGGGAGTACGGGAAAATGGTGCAGCCCTACCCGAGAGGGAGGCGCGCTGACAAATTCGGGAATTATTCAGCGCTCCGGGGATTCCCTTGGGACCCTATCGCGCGCTGAATAAATACAAAAATGTGTCAGCGCGCAACGGCCATAGGTGGGGTATATTTGAACAGTAGATGATGTCAATTTGACGACAGGTATCGTAGATCCATAGCCGTGATGCGATGCATCACGGAAGACGGCAACATCAAACTTTCGCGTTTCACAACATGGATTCCGCGACGAGTCGCGATCGCGGCCAAGAACGGATTGACAATCCGTTCTACAGAGTGCGGTTAGGGGGAGCGTTGTGTCGTTGAACATCACATGCACGCATTGCGGCGCGAAGTTTGCGGGTAAGCCGGAATACCGCGGCCGGCGAATTCGCTGCACTAAGTGTCAAGAGGTTTTCCGCGTACCGGATGAGCGTGTGGATGATGGAGAATTGCAGCTTGCCGATGATAACGCGTACGCCGCATCCGTTGCATCGAATGTGAAAGCCACGGACGAAATCGACGAGTGGAACGTACCTGACAATTTCGAATACAAGATGGAGGCCGAGGAACAAGGCACAGGAAATTACTGTCCCTACTGCGGCGAGCCGGGCGACCCGCGGCATGTGTTGTGCCTGAAGTGCGGCTATCACCAGAAGCTCGAGAAGAAGATCGACACGCAGCGCGGCGAGGCAGAAGAAGAGAAGCAAGAGGCCCAAGAGGGTTTCCCGACGGAGATTGATTTCGGGGTAGTTAAACTGCCGATTTGGCCAATTGCCGCGGCGGTTGGGGTGTTCTTCTTCGCGACGTTGCTGCTGTATTTGGTTGTGCCGGTGCTGGCCGCCGTGGTGTTGATGTTGATCGGGCTCGGGCTATCGGGTGTGGGGAACGTTTGGATACTCGTCATCGCCTGGAGCGAAAGCCCGCTGATGGCCCTGGCGATTTGGTTTATTCCGTGCTTCTGGTGGTACTACGTCGTCACGCGCATCGAAGAACTGTGGATGCCCGTGGGGATTTCACTGCTCGGTTTTTTGATGTGCGCCATGGGAATCGGAATCATCGGCCCGGGCGATGTAGAAGAATTCGCGATGGCAGGAATGGCTTGGATGCAGAGCAGAATGAGTTAGCGCAATGTCTTCAATTGAAAAAGAACGAGTGGAAGCGGAAGTCGTTCCGCCCGAGGCGAAGGCGATTCGCCCGGTGCCGCGCTTGCAGTATATCCATAGTTACACTTACGTCTTTGAAAGCAACGAGGGGTTTTTGAACCTGGCGCTGGTCAGTGTTTGTACGTTCATTCCGATCATCGGCCCGATTGTGGTCGCCGGCTATCAATACGACATCGTCGCGGGGCTGCACACACGCCCGAAACAGACCTATCCGGAGTTTGATTTTGGGCGATTCGGCGAGTACCTGGGGCGCGGCATTTGGAAATTCCTGGCCGATATGATCGGGCAGATGTTCATCGCGCCGGCTTACATGTTCGCGTACTTCATGAGCGTGATTGTGGTGATGGTTGTGGTCGGTGCGACATCGAGCAACCAACCCGGCGGGCAGCCCAGTGGCGCAGCGGTCGGAATTGCCCTGGCGATTGTCATTCCATTGGCCATTGCGTTCGTGTTGGGCGTGACCATTCTGCTGCGGCTGTTCCTCAACCCGTTGATCCTCAAGGCGTCGCTTTCGGGCGAAGGGAGCGATCTGTTCGACTTCCGCTTCATGATCGACTTCGTCAAGAAGACGTGGCGGGAAACGATTTTGGAGATGATGTGGGTCTACGTCACCTTCCCGATCATGATGATCCTGGGATTGTGCCTGTGTTTCGTCGGCGTTTACCCGGCGATTGCCTGGACGATGCTGGCCGATGCCCATACGAACTGGCAGTTGTACGAAGTCTATCTGGCCCGCGGCGGCGAACCGATTCGACTGAAGATGGACAAGCCCGGTCCGGTAGTGGTATTGGCAGATCAGGCGGAAAGTGAGGGGCAGTAGGCGAAGGGTGAAAGGTGAAGAGCGATGGGAGTGACGAACGGGCAACATGGCCAACGAGGTGCAATTTGCTAGGATGGAGGGAGGAGCGTGGAGACGATCGACTTTTTCCCCACCGCAAACTGCGATGCCAGAACGGACCGAGCAACACCGGGCGCAACAGCCAACCGGGCCGAGCAGCGCCGAACATACGGAGCAGCAGTCCGATTCGGCACAGCGGCTGGCTTCGCAGTTAAGCCTGCAACGCAAGCAGCCACCGGCGCAAGTGCGCGGGTACGAGTTTGAATCGTTCCTGGGCAGCGGGGCATACGGTGAGGTTTGGGTGGCGCTCGATCGCAACACGGGCCGCCGGGTGGCCGTGAAGTTTTATACGCACCGTG
Source organism: uncultured Planctomycetaceae bacterium (assembly GCA_937967755.1). Classification (GTDB taxonomy): domain Bacteria; phylum Planctomycetota; class Planctomycetia; order Pirellulales; family Pirellulaceae; genus CALBTA01. The sequence continues at coordinate 4,066 of CALBTA010000118.1, forward strand.
GCGGTCTCGATTGGCGGTTGCTGTCGCGCGAAGTCGAAAAGCTGGTGCTGCTTTCGGCCGACCGCTACATCGTTCAGGTGTTGGACGTCGGCTGGGATTCCACGCCGCCTTACTACGCAATGGAGTTTATCGAGAACGGTTCGCTCGATGAATTTCTGAAACGCCGCGGAACGTTGCCGGTGGACGAAGCGGTCGATATGTTTCACGGCGTGGCAACCGGTTTGCAGCACGCCCACAACAAAGGGGTGCTGCACTGCGATGTGAAGCCGGCGAACGTGCTGCTCGACCAAGACCATCGCCCGCGGCTGGCCGACTTCGGGCAATCGCGCCTGACCGACGAGCAATCTCCGGCGCTGGGCACGTTGTTTTACATGGCACCCGAACAAGCCGACTTGAGTGCGATGCCCGACGCCCGCTGGGACGTCTACGCATTGGGCGTGTTGCTGTACCTGATGCTGACGGGCGAAGCCCCGTACCGCAGCCAACATACGCTCGATAGCATCAATTCGGCTTCGGGGCTTGAGCAGCGGCTGAAGGCCTACCGCGATGCGATTCGCAAATCGCCCGCACCGACGCAACACCGCAACACGCCCGGCATCGACCGCGCTTTGGTCGATATCGTCGACCGCTGCATCGCGACGAACCCGAAGAACCGCTACCCGAACGTGCAATCGGTGATTGACGCGCTGGAGGCCCGCGAGAAATCAAGAGCGCGGCGGCCGCTGCTGTTGTTGGGCATTTTGGGGCCGGCAATTTTGCTGGCCGTCATGGCGCTGTTCGGGTGGCGCGGATACAACCGGGCCTTGGGCGATTCGGATGACGCGGTGATGCAGCGCGCAGCCGATAGCAACCAGTTCGCCGCCCAGTTTGTGGCCAGCGGCGTCTCGCACGAGTTGGAACGTTACTTCCGCGCGGTGGAGTTGTTGGCGCAGAACCAAAGTTTCGTGAAGCAGTTCCAGGCAACCGTTGAGAACGAGCAATTGGCACCGATGCTGTCGGAACTGCGCGACCTAGACACCATCAACCTGGAAGACCCTAAGTTGACGCCCGAGCGGCGCGCGAAGTTGACGTCGCTGATGGTGCTGCGGGAAGAGTTTGAAGAGCACAGCGCACGCCAGGCGATGCAAGAAGTTGTGCAGGGGCTGTTTGACGACGATCGCAAACCGGTCGTCGCCAGTTGGGTGACGACCGACCGGCACGGCACGCACGTCGCCACCGCGTTCCCGTCGCCGCCTGCAAAGTCGCCCATTGGCAGGAACTTCGCCTGGCGTTCTTACTTCAACGGGCATGAGCAGGACAAGCCGGTCGGCTGGCATCCGCAACCCGGCGAGGAGTTGAAGCGGACGCACCTTTCGGCCGTGTTCCAAAGCACCGCGACCAACACTTGGAAGGTCGGAATCTCAACACCGGTTCGCGCCGAAGGTGGTGAGTTCCTGGGCATCGTGGCACTGACGGTTGAGATGGGCGGGTTCCTCGAGGGCTTTCAAAACACGCCCACCCGGTACGCCGTGTTGGTCGACGGCCGTGAAGGCCCGTACGAGGGTGTGATCTTGCAGCACCCATTGTTCGATGAAGTGTTGGAAGAGGAGAAAAAATTGCCCGGCCGGTTTAGCACTTACCGCGTTTCGCTGGAGGGCGGCGATGCCGGGGCGGTGGAAGTTAGTTCGCAATACTTCGACCCGCTAGGAGAAGACCCTGCCGGCCAGAAGTACGAACAACCGTGGATCAAAGCCGAGGCCCCGGTCAAGCTGCGCCGCGGACCGCAGGACGAATCGGGAAACCCGACCATGCGGTCGACAGGTTGGTTCGTTCTGGTGCAGGAAGACTACAACGCCGCAATCCAGCCGGTGCAAGACTTGGGGCGGCGGTTGCTGCGCGAAGGGTTGATTGCACTGGGTGCGGTGTTCGTCACGATTGCCGCACTGTGGTACTTCGTCATCCGCAGCGTCGGCGGCAACCCTGGCGGGCTTAGTTCGACGTTCCCACGCACGACAGTCAGCAGCTCGGAACCGACCGCACATACCGACCGCACGTCGCGCCGGACCAACTAATGCTGTGTTGCGTAGAGGTCGTTGCCAGCTTAAGCCGGCACTTGACGTTCCGCGAACTGCGCAGCCTGGGCGGCGATGTCCACGCCGGTCATGGCATTCCAACCCGCCAACAGTTGCTGGTAGAGCGGCCCCGGCCGGCCGTTGCCGATGGCGCGACCGTCGATGCTGATCACCGGAAGTGCACAAACCGACGTGCTGGTGAGCATCACTTCATCGGCACCGGCGGCATCTTCCAACGAAAGGAATCGGTGCGTATGCGCGGTACCGAGGTTAGCAGCGATCTCCAGCAAAGCGGCGACGCTGATGCCCGGCAGGATCCTTTCGGCCGGTGGTGAGATCAGACCTTCACTCTCGTGGTAGATTAGAACGTTGGCGGTCGTTGCTTCCAGCACACAGCCGTCGGCGTCGAGCATCAGCGCGCGGGCTCCCCCTTCGGCGGAAGCCGCCTCTCGATCGGCCAGGTAATAGTGCATTCGGCTGCGGCACTTCAGTTCGCGCGGGAGCGACGCCCCGTCGATTTGCGGAACGCTGCTGGCGACCAGTCGTTGGCCTTGGGTGAATTTGTCGCGGAACACCCCAAAGGCAATCGGGTAAGTGTGCATTGCCAGGGTGGGTCCGGCGGATGCGGAAGCCGCCATCGCGGCATACGGGCCGGGCGTTGCGAAGAGGCAAAGCCCGAGGTCGTCGCCTGTGGCCAGTTGGCTATGGTTGGTGCTCACCAGGTGTTCCGCCGCCGCGGCCAGTTCATCGCGGCCAACCGGCAGATCGAAGCCGACAATGGCGAGCGAACGTTCGAAGCGATCAAGATGTTCTTCCAGGCGGAACAGCTTGCCCGCGAAGGTGCGCAGTTGCTCGGCGACGGTTGCACCCATCACGAAACCGGCGTCGTGAACGGCGATGTGCAGTTGATCTGCGGCGATGAATTGTCCGTTGAGGTAGGCTTGCATCGGCATGAGCGTAGCGGGGGCTTCTAGCCACCGTTGAAAAAGTAGCGGGGCTTCTAGCCACCGTCAGAAGTGGTACCGGCTTCGACGACCCCGCAGGACGTTCGGTAGCTGGAAGCTGCTGCTACGAACCCGATCATCGCCGGCGGTAGCGGGAAGAACTGGATTTCGATTCGCCGGCCAGGCATTCGGCGGGAGTGACCACGCCGTCGCCGTTGGCGTCCAGCTTTTTGAACTCCGCCAGCTTCGAGTCGGTCCAACTAACAGCGAACTCATGCATGGCGATCTGACCGTCCGCGTCGGCGTCGTTCCGTGTGAACCAATCGGGAAGGCCCTTGGGCAGCCGTTCAACATTCGGTGTGATCCGACGGGCGCTCCCTTCGCCTGTGACGCGGTAAGAATCACCTGGCTCGGCAGGTTCGTCGCGCGACGAGCGTGAACTCGACCCGCCCGAACCGCCTGACGATCCCTTGGCATAAGCGGTCAGCCGGTCGGTCAGTTCTTCCTTGGTGATCACCTTGTCGCCATTCTTGTCGGCGGCGTGGTGGTATCGGCTCATGTTGCTCCACTCTTCTTTTTCCAGCACGCCGTTGTCGTTTTTATCGTAACGCTTCACCAGACTGCTAGCGTACTCTGCATATTTGTCGCGGTTGCCGCTGGAGCGGCTGGAAGTTGAACTCGAAGAACCGCCCGACGAACTGCTCCCGGCGAACTCGCGATATTTGCTGACGCGCTCGTACAGTTCGCTGCGGGAAAGCCGGCCATCCCCATCGCGGTCCGATTCTTTCGGCGGTGGATCGCGCCAACGGCCGTGGCGAATCTCTTCCTCGTCGAGAATCTGGTCGTTGTTGCGGTCGTAGCGGCGCAGAATTCCGCCGACGTAATCGACAATCCGCCGGTCGTATGCATCTTCCAGCGGCACGCCGCCGCGGCGAGACGATCCGCCATCGACCGTCCCATCGCCGAAACCACGTACGGCGGGTAGATCCCCCGCTTCCCCAAAGCCCGGCACGCTTGGCTCGTCCGCATCGTCTCTGTCGCGCCGGTCGTCGCGGTCGTCGTCGCGGCGGTCACCATCGCGCCCGCGGTCGCCGCTGTACTCACGTTCCCGGCGCTCCCGCGCCGCTCTCAGATAATCTTCAATGACGACTGGTTCGGAAGGATCGAACCCGGCATCTTTGAATCGCTGCTGCATGAAGCCGCGGAAGCGCTCGGGAATTTCTTCCTCCTGCAGCTTACCGTCGCCGTTGGTATCCATCGAACGCAGGCGCTCCGCCGGATCGAAACCGCGTCGGCCGTCTTGGGCAACGGCAATCGCGGTTGCGGAAAGCGCTAAGGCGAACAAAAGGTGGCAGCGAATTTTCATGCTGAGGGCGATCGAATTAGAACGGCATAGGGAGCGTGCGTTTCCTACTTCCTATTGTGTCCTAACGGCACCCCATTTGCCAACACGCCCTAGCTGGGGCTTCTAGCCACCGTGAAAACAACGTATCTGCGCACGAAGATACGGCGGCTGGAAGCCGCCGCTACGGGGAAACCTACCGCTGCCGTACGTAATCCGCCCCGATAGATCGCTTGGGAACGGCCACCGGCATCGGCTGCACGTCGAGCGGAATACCCGCCAGCTTTTTCGGTTGCAAACCGGGCGAGGTCCGGCCGCCCGACAGTTCCTGCTGCGTCGCACCGTACTGTTTCATTACCTTGTGCACGGCCGGGTTGATCTCTTGTCGCCCGTCTTGGCGTTGGTACGGCAGCGTGACGGTATCGAAGTTTCCCACGGTGACGATGCTTTCGTAGCGATCGTGAAACTCGTAAGCTTCGACGCCCTGCTTCCGCAGCGCCGCGGTCAGCTTGTGGGCGTTCATTGCCGCTTCATCTAAGCGCGACTCCATCGCCCCGCCGCGGTCTTCGATGTCGCGAATGGTCTTCTGATCCAACACAACCTTTCCACGGAAGGTGGCAACCCGCACGCTGAATTTGCCGGGGCAATCCAGCAGCGAGTGCTCGACCCGCTTGTTCATTTCCAATACGAACTTATCAACGCCCCCGGGCGCGAAAAACTCGTCCGGCAGCAACGGGTTGCGGCTGACGAAGGCCATGCCCATCGGGCCTTTGCGGCGTTTTTCCTCGTCGCGGTTCATGATCTGATGGAGCGAGCGGACTCCGGCAAAGCGCTGCGTCGTACCGCGGCGGCCATCAATTTT
>CALBTA010000119.1 GCA_937967755.1 uncultured Planctomycetaceae bacterium
GCGCTGCCGACGCGGCTTGGCCAAGATTCCATTTGACCGGCCAGCAACAAGCGCACATTCGGGCGGCCCTGCCGAAGGTGGAAGCGGAAGAATTAACGGAAAAGCAGGTCGTCAACCAGCAACTCGTCACGTTCAACTGCATCGCCTGTCACAGCCGCGATGCGTTGGGCGGCGTCACGCCCGAGCGGAACGAGCACTTCACCGGTAACAAGCAAGAGCTAGGCAACCAAGGCCGCGTTCCGCCGACTTTGTCTAACGTCGGCGCGAAGTTGCAGACGTCCTGGATCAAAGAGGTGATGCTCCGCGGGCAAACGCAACGCGATTACCTGGCGACGCGGATGCCGCTGTTCGGCGAGGCGAACGTGGGTGAATTAACCGAGCGGTTCGAGAAGGTCGATGCGATCGACGAGGTAACGTTTGAGAAGATCGACGACGTGCCGCGGTACAAGCAAGCGGGGCACCAGCTCGTCGGCAGCGGCGGGTTTAGCTGCATCGCCTGTCACGATTTCAACGGCCAGAAAGCGTCCGGCCCCGGTGCGATGGATATCATCCATTCGACCGAGCGGCTGAAGAAGGATTGGTTCTATCATTACCTGCTGAACCCGCTTCGCTTCCAGCCCGATACGATCATGCCGGCGGCCTGGCCGGGAGGGCATGTTTTTAAGAAGGATATTTTGGACGGCGACGCGAAGAAGCAGATCGAATCGATTTGGGTTTACCTGGAAGATGGCACGCGGGCGAAGAACCCGTTGGGGCTGTCGCGAAAATCGCCGGAGCTGCGGGTGACCGACGTGGCGGTCATTTGCCGCGGCCGCGGAACGGCTGGCTACCGCGGCATCGGCGTGGGGTATCCCAACCGCGTCAACCTGGCGTTCGATTCGGAGGAGATGAACCTGCGGCTGCTGTGGAAGGGCGAGTTCGCCAACGCCGATCATGGCCGGTTTTCCCCGCGCGGGGGTGACCGCATTTCCTTCCCTCCCGGCATTCCGTTTCACCGGTTTGCCTCGTCCGATGACGACTGGCCCTACAAGGGAAAGACCGATTATCAATTCCCGCAGGATCACGGCTACCAGTTTCGCGGGTATTATCTCGACCTGAAGCAGCGGCCGACGTTCATGTACCGCTACGGTGATATTCGTGTGGAAGAGTTTTTTGAAGACCTGCTCGACGACGACAAGAACGCCTACTTCCGGCGGACGTTCACGTTCAATGCACCCCAAGCGAGCGACGAGTTCGCATTCCGCGCCGCCTCGGGGGAGAGCGTGAAACAGATCGAACGCGACGATGCCTCGCCGGCGTCCTACATGGTTGATCGCATGAAGGTGACCATCCATCGCCCAAACGCCGGCCAGATTCGCGACGGCGACCCGCAAGAGTTGCTCGTTCCGCTAAAGTTGCCGGCGGGGAAAACGACTTTGGTGTTGGAGTATCAGTGGTAATGAGTATGCATTCGAACCACGCAACTCGTTCCCACAGTCGGCGTGGGAACAGGGTGAAAGTAGGACGGGTTTGTAACCCGTCCTTGACACCGCGGAGAGCACCCGTGTGCTCGTCATGGACGGGTTACAAACCCGTCCTACTCCTTCTGCTACTTCTGCCATCGCTGGCGGTTGCTCAAGAAGACTTGGGTGCGATGTGGGGGACGTCAGACGAGGAAGACAAGTCCTACAAGCTAGTCAGCATTCCGATTCCTGATGAAGTGCCGTTGAAGGTTGGCAGCTTCGATGTCTTGCCGGATGGGCGTTTAGTCGCTGGTACGCGGAAGGGGGATGTCTACTTCATCGACGGGGCGTTTGAAGAGTTCCCCGCGCCGAAGTACCACCTGTTCGCCAGCGGGCAAGATGAAATCTTCGGCGTTGCCCACCGCGATGGCGATATCATCATCACGCAATTCGGTGAGGTCACAAAGCTTTCCGACACCGACAAGGACGGCGTCGCCGATCGTTATGAAACGCTCACCAACAATTGGGGCTACGCCGAGGGCCATGAGTTCGCCTTCGGGTCGAAGCCCGACGCGGAAGGTAACATTTGGGTGGCGCTGGGGCTGACCGGTTCGTACCACTCGCGGCAGTTGTACCGCGGCTGGTGTGTGAAGGTCACGCCCGATGGCGAAATGATTCCTGTCTGCAGCGGGCTGCGTAGCCCGGGCGGCGTTGGGCCGAACGCTCAGGGCGTGATGTTCTGTACCGAAAGCCAAGGGCCGTGGAACGGGGCTTGTTCGCTGAAGCACTTGAAGCCAGGCGGGTTCCTGGGGCATCCGGCCAGAGCCAACTGGTACCAGTTCGCCAAAGATTGAAGCAAGCCTGAAGTC
>CALBTA010000120.1 GCA_937967755.1 uncultured Planctomycetaceae bacterium
GGCGTTGATCGTGACTTTGCGGCCGGCCAGTTCACGGCTGAGGCTGCGGGTCATGCCGATCAGCCCCGCCTTGGAAGCCCCGTAATTGCATTGCCCTGGGTTGCCGATGATGCCCGTAACGCTGGAGATGTTGATGATCCTTCCGTACCGTGCCCGCATCATGAACATGCTGGCGGCGCGGCTGAACAGGAACGCCCCGCGGAGGTTGGTGTCGATCACTTCGTCCCATTGGTCGTCGCTCATGCGGGGGAGCAATGTGTCGCGCGTGATGCCAGCGTTGTTGACGAGAATATCGAGCTTCTCCCACTCGTCGACGACGGCGTTCACCACTTCGTCGACGCTTTCGCGCTTGGTCACGTCGCAAGGAAACGCCTTCGCATGACCGCCGGCATCGGTGATTAGCTTGACGGTGTCGGCCAGCTTTTCTTCGCTGCGGGCGACGCAGGCGACTTTCGCGCCGGCGGCGGCCAGTGCAATCGCCATCGCCTGGCCCAACCCTTGCGAGGCCCCGGTGACGATGGCGGTCTTGTCGGTGAGATCGAAGCTTGGCTGGTCAGTCATTGTGCTTTTATCTTTGAAACTCAGTCAGTTGCGAAAATAGCGGTCGACTGTTAACCCATCACCCCGTGGCAAGGAGTCTTGCGATCAATCCGTTTCATCAGGGAACGCAACACGCGTCCCGGGCCGACTTCGTAAAACTTGTCGTGCCCTTGCTCCATCAGGCAGCGAACCGAATCTTCCCAATAAACCGGCGAGACGACTTGTTGGATCAGCAGTTGGCGAATCTCTTCTGGGTCGCTATGCGGCTGGGCGTCGACGTTGGAGATGACGGGTATCTTCGGCGCGGAAAGGGGAACATCGGCCAGCGCGGCGGTCAGCTTTTCAACGGCTGGTTGCATGACCGAAGTGTGAAACGCGCCGGCGACCGCCAATGGAATTGCCTTCATGGCGCCTGCGCTCACGGCGACTTCAGCGACGCGCTCGCAAGCGGCGTTCTCTCCGCTGACGGCGATGTTGCCAGGGCACAGCAGATTCGCAACTTGCAAAATGTCGTCGCCGCGGGCTAGTTCGACGGCTTGTTCCACTTCGCCGCGCTCCATTCCCAAAATACTGACCATGCCACTGGGAACGGCATCGGCGGCGGCTTGCATCGCTTCGCCGCGCTGCTGCACAACTTTCAAACCGGACTGAAAATCCATCACGCCGGCGAACACCATGGCGGTGTACTCGCCCAGGCTCAGACCCGCGCAGGCAGCAGCGGCGTCAACAATTTCGGGACTATCGGTGCGGAGCTTTTCGAGCGCGGCCAAACTGGTAACGCACAGAGCGGGCTGGCTGTAGATGGTCGAATCCAAATCAGCCGCCGGGCCTTCGAAGCAAATCTTGGCCAGGTCGTAACCGAGAATTTCGGCGGACTGGTCGTAGATATCTTTCGCAGCGGGAAGCGTTTCGGCCAACTCGCGGCCCATGCCAACCGACTGCGCGCCTTGACCCGGAAACAGAAAGGCGATCTTACTCACAACCGGCGAACCTCATTCACTGGTAGGACGGGTTTCCAACCCGTCCTGACGCAGCGTAGCTGCGTAAGCGTTGTATTTGTGTGGTCTTTGGAGATCAGCCTAGGCAGACTCGGCTTGTTCGTCTTCAACAACGACCCGGCCTTGATAGTAGCCGCACCGCGGGCAGAGAACATGTGTCGGCAACCGGTACGCACACTTAGGACAAGAGGTCAACTCTTTGGCCTTGAGGGCGTGGTGAGAACGCCGCTTTCCGCTGCGCGAGTTGGAGTGTTTCCGCTTGGGGACAGCCATCGCCGCACCTTTGTCTACTTCACGTTTTCGGGGATCTGCTTATGCCTAAGGCAAACCGCGAATCTTACCCCGATAAATTGGGTGCTGTCAACCGTGGGCTTGGGGTCGCTTGGATCAGAAAAGTCGGCCGATGGGCGGGAAAACGCATTTATAGATGGGGACAATTCGTCCATTGACGGCCGCCAGCCCCGAAGTACAATGAATGGGAAATTGAGACTCTGTCTCATTCCCGCCAACAACGCCCGCCACAATTCGACCAATCACCAAAGTCTTGTCGCTATGTCGCAGATCAATGAAGTTGTAATGGCTGTGATTCCCGGTACCACCGCGGAGGACCGATTGCTCGTCGTCCATCGGCAAATGCTTGGAGCCAGCAAGATCGAATTGCGGCAGCAAACCTGGGGCGAGGGCATCGGCTGGTTCACTCAGAACACCATGCCGCTGGCACCCCAGCAAGTCGCCCAACTACGAGCGACCTTCGGCGGAGCCGCTCCCCAGTGCGCATCCACCTGCCGCGCCGCCGGTAACTCAACACACCAACTGCGCATTCACGCCGAATCGGCATAGTGTGGGTCGGTTTCTCCGAACCCGACCATGCGTACGGCTAACCTGCTTTGCTGGCACCGCTTCCGCTTTGGGCGGCGATCTCTTTTTGCTCGCGAAGCAGTTGCGTGATTTCGTCGACGCCGTCCTGCTCTTCCAGCAAGACATCTTCCAGCAACACGACCAGCGCCCGATCGCCTTCGGCCATGCCAAGCGCTTCGGTGTAGAGGTCCACAGCACCTTGCTCGAACGCCAGCGCATGTTCCAGCAATTCGGTCAGGTCGTGGCTTTGCTTGACCGGGTTGCGTTCCACGCTGGGCACGCCGCCCAGGGCGACGATCTTTTCGCCGATTCGCTTCGCGTGCCCGAACGACTCTTCGGCGCTTTCAAAGAACATGGCCGAATAGGTCGGCCGCCATAAACCTTGAATCACGAAACCAGCCTGCGAGTATTGGGCCACGCCTGTCCACTCGTGACGGAGGATGTCGTTCAGTTTGTCGATGATGGGATTGCTCATGATCCGATGACCTTCATGCAAGAGGAGAATTCAATCGCGTGCAAACGCGGAAAGTTTCAGTGGAGATGTGTACG
>CALBTA010000121.1 GCA_937967755.1 uncultured Planctomycetaceae bacterium
CTGGCTGGCCGCCCGGCTGAGTGAGTGAGGTGTGAAGTTCGTCACGGTGACCCTGGGCGGTTGGGATACGCACCAAAGCAACTTCACCCGACTGAGCACCAATCTGCTGCCGAAGCTGGACGCCGGTGTTTCCAATCTGTTCTCCACGTTGGCCGACCGCGGGCTGCTCGATACGACCAGCGTGATGGTCACCGGTGAATTCGGCCGCACGCCGAAGATCAACAGCCGCGACGCCGAAGGCGGGCGTGATCACTGGCCGCGGGCCATGTTCGTGCTGCTGGGCGGCGGCGGAATGCAAGGCGGTCAGGTGATCGGGGCGTCCGACGACAAAGGCCAAGGCCCAGCCAACGACGCGATTACGCCTGACGACGTCGCGGCCAGCTTTTATCACAGCCTGGGCATCGACTACACACAAGAATACCACTCCAACACCGGCCGGCCGATCACCATCGTCCGCGACGGAAAGCTGGTCAAAGGGCTGTTTTCCTAAAGTAGCAGGCATCACTCCGTGTGCCGTCCGCTGGGCGAGATTCCTCAACCCTACGGGCATGGGTCAAAAATTCCAGAAAATCTGACCGGTTATCTCGGGTACTTCCGCCCGCTGGCGATTACATTACAGATTGACGAGCGACCTCAACCATTCCTTTCCGCTCTTTCCTTTGGGAGAACTGCACAATGAAGACGACTTTGAAGATGACGCTGTTGGCATTGGTTGCCGCATTGATGGCCGCCCCCGCGATGGCCATCGACCCTGCCGAAGGCGACGACAACGCCGCCGACCGCGTGGACGAAGTCCGACTGCCGCCGCCCGTCCGCCTGATCGACAACTCCGTTCAGAAGTTGGACCTGGACGAAGGCCAGAAGGAAAAATACCAGCAGATCGTTAAGCAACACGCTCCGCAAATTCAGCAACACATCCAGCAACAACAGCAAATTTATACGCCGGAGCAAAAGCAGAAGCGCCGCGAAGTGACCAAGCAAGGCAAGGACGACGGCCTGCAGGGTCAAGAGTTGCGGCAATTCGTGCAAAGCAAGATCGAACTGACCCCAGAACAACAAAAGCAACACACCGATTGCCAGACGAACATCGTCAAGTCGCAACAGAAGTTCCGCCAAGACGTGCTGAAGATCCTCACGCCCCAGCAACAAGAGAAGATTCCCGAGTACGGCGGCAAGAAGGGCAAAGGCAAACGCGGCAAGGAAGGCAAGGTCCGCCCTGACCAAGCCAAGCCTGACCAGGCCAAGCCGGATCAAGCTAAGCCAGACCAAGCTGAGCCGAAGCAACGCCAACCGAAAGAGCGTCAGCCGCAAGCCCAGTAGGCTAGATATCAGTTCCCGTTAGCAAAGCCAGGCCGCTGTGCTTCACCGCGGCCCGCTTTGTTTCTTGGTCGAAAGGGCACGCAACTGCGCAACAATTACCGCCTTCGCCCGCTGTCCCAGCGGAACCGCCATCGCCGGCGGCTTTGCGTCGCCGGGTGAACTGTTCACAACCGCACTGCTTCTCGAATGAGGGTCAAACGGAACCAGCGCTGTGAACTTTCGCGTGTGAAAACTATACCGGCCGACGACTTGCCCGTTGTCGTCCCAGAAAAGTCGGCGGCCTTTGTCGTCGTAGATGATCGCCTTGGAATTCGGCGGCGAGTTCTTCCAACTGCCAACTTTCTGGGCGAGCGCTGCTTCGCCCCCGGCGCTGCCCAACAGCGGCAGCATCACCCCCAGCGCAACACCAACGCGCAGCAACATGTGCTTGCCTCTTTGGGTTGATTGCCTGTGTAGTTCTGTTCCACGCGGCCCGTGATAGGCGACGGATGAGAAGTCTGTTCCTGCGACGGTTATGTTCCGTTTTTGCCTTCCCGTCAAGAAACTAGCAGGCGGAATTCGCAAAGAATCCGCGGCATCCCCCCACAGAACAGGGGCGTCGCTAACAAGCCACGGTGGGGCAGGGCAGGGCGGTTTGTTCGGAACAGGACGTAACAGAGTGAACGGAGAAGTGTGGTATCAGTACTTCATTATGGGTACCAGAGGTCGTGAGACTTCTGACAAATCTCCTTGCGTCTCTCCGTTTCCTCAGTTCCCTCCTGCTCAAAATCAACAACACGAACTACACATCCTACCGCTGATAAATCGGCAAGTACGCGTTCTCAAGCTGCAACATGATCAGGTTGCAGGCCGTCACGTAAATCGGGCCGATGTTGCCGGTCCACTTGCCGTCAGAGTCTTGCTCGTTGACGATCTTGTTATACAGCTTCGTGCGGAACTTCTCCCAATCAGTTCCCCCTTCGCGGTACACCACCTGGGCGTAGTACAGGTACGTGTAATGCCAGTGCCCGAAGCTATTGCCGCCGCCCAAATCGAACAGGTTCTTCTTGCAATAGGCCAGCATCGCCTTGGCCTCTTCGCTGGTATAGTCGCCGGCGTTGTAAAGGCCCGCCAGCGCGGCGGCGGTTATCGCCGGGCGTGACGTGCCCCGGTTGCGGCTACTATACGATATGCCACCATCGGCGTTCTTGCACTTGTAAATGTACTCAATCGCGTTGTCGATCACTTCCTTCGGCACGACGATGCCCGCGTTGCGGCAACCGCGCAGCCCTTGCACTTGCGTGATGGTCGTCGAACCCTCGTCAAAGTTGTTCCCCGCCTCGGCGCTGACATAGCCCCAGCCGCCGCTCTTCGTCTGCGCCCGGCCGCTGAACTGCACGGCGTTCTCCAGCACTTGAATCAACTCCTCGCGGCGGTCTTCGTACTCCTCTTCGCCCAACACCTGCGAAAGAAACAGCATCGAAAACCCATGCCCGTAGGTGTACCGGTTGTCGTTCAGCGGGTCGCCGATCAGCCCGTTGTTCCGCGGAATCAACTTGTCGCTATCCTTGGTCCGCCGGGCAGCCTGATCGATCAGAAAGCTAACCGCCTTGCCGATCGCGTCGCGGTACGGCCCTTGCGTCGTCGTCGAACCGCTCATGGTCAGCGCAGCCCCGGCCAGCGCCGTCATGGCGGTCGGGTAACCGCCCGCGGTCCAACTGCCGCGCCGCGACTGCGTGCGGGCCACCCAGTCGAGGCCTTTCTCAATCGCCGCGCTCCACTTCGGGTCCATGTTCGAAGCGGCATCCGCCCGTTGCGTAGGATTTAAGACGAAGCCGCCAGCGGTCGACGCGGCCAGCGCTTGCAACATCCGTCGGCGGTTCAAATTCAATGCCATCGCAATTTCGTTCCGTTGGAAATCGAATTGGTTCAATCGTTTCAACAACCCCATTATCGCGAACAACCTTCGCCCCGTCCATTGAGAAAATCAATCCCGTAAAGTAGCACGGATGGCCTATCCGTGCGCCGCTTCTCGAAATGCGACGCGTTCCCAGCCTGTTGATGCGGTAAACGTGCTTCCACCGCCTGCCCCATCGTCGCCCTCTTGCTCCGCTTCCGCAGGATGCCTCAATACCCGTCGGTTCATTTTCAGTGATAGTTTTTCAACACCACTTTTGGCTATCGCGCGCTGACAAATTCCGGCATTTATTCAGCGCGCGATAGGGTCCCAAGGGAATCCCGCAGCGCTGACAAATTCATTTTTTTGTCAGCGCGCCACCCTCTGCCGAGGGACCACTTATTCACCGTAGGCCGGGCACTCTTGCCCGGGCAAGTCGACTACCGGCGGACCTCCAGGTCCGTACACGCCGACGGCACCACATCACTCCATAATGCATCATCCGTATATTATATACATAACCACACTACACTCAACCCGGCAGCACGATACGATACACCCTTATAGTTACCGCAATCCCCAATCGTCTTGCGGCCAATTTGACAAAAATCAGTTTTTCACCACCAACGCTGCCAATCCCTCGGATTTCATGGGTGAATTCACCTTGCGGTGGTGAAAAAGGGATGCCACTGGAGTGAGGTTATTAAAGGGGATGAGCGAATGATGGAGAGAGGGAGATATTGGCTTGATCGACATTCAACCAACAGCGACAAACAATGGGCCGACACGTCGTGAGCAATTGCACGGGTTTCAATCAAGTCTTGTTTGCCACCGGCTTCAGCCGGTTGAGGTGGTCCAAGCTTAGCGGGCGCGCCAACCTCTAAGATTGTAGGCTTGGAAG
>CALBTA010000122.1 GCA_937967755.1 uncultured Planctomycetaceae bacterium
GCTGGAAGGATATCAACACCTTGCTGGCAGTTCGGATGAACGGGTCCTGAAGTTGCGAACTGTCGCAGCGCTGATCAAATTGCTGCACGCCCCGTTCCGCAACGGCCTGCCCGATTGGCCGCAGCGCATCGAACGAACGCTACAGCGGGCCGAGCAGTTGGCTGCGGATGTAGGGATCGCTTCTTTCGCCGGCGTAGCGCAGTGTCAACCGGCGAAGGAAGTCTCTGACCCCAGCGGTGCAGCGGCGGATTCGTCGATGCCCTTCCTAGCGGAGGCCCTGAACCCAACCGCGGCGTGCCGCGTGCTGCGCGACGCCGTCAACGACATGTCGCTGGGTGTCGGCAGCATCGGGCAACTGAATTCGATTCGGGTCCTCAGGCACAAACCGGGCCGCCGGTGTTTGATCGAATATTCCTGGCAATTGGGCGAGGCGAGTCAGCAATCGCAGGCTTGTCTGGGAAAGGTGAGGGCCAAGGGCCTGGACCGAACCACGCCGGCGCTGCACGAGCAGCTTCGGCAGAGCGGTCTGGATGAGCGCGGCGAGGTTGTCGTTCCTCAGCCATTGAGGTGCGTACCCCAGTGGCGGATGTGGTTGCAGCGAAAGGTCACCGCGAATCCACTCGACGAAACACAGTTGGCCGAGCGCGGCGCGGCACTGGGCCGGCGCATCGTCAATGCAATTGACGCCGTTCACCGGGCAAAAGTTGATTCCGAAAAGTGGCACACTATCGACGATGAATTGCGAGTTCTTAGTACACGGCTACAGAAACTATCAAGCAACCGCCCCGCCTTGTCGAGCCAGATTGAGAATATATTAGAAGGCTGTCAGCAACTGGCCGGTTCACGCTCACCTTCGACGACGTGCGGAATTCATCGCGACTTTTACCAAGATCATGTCCTGCTTCATGGTGCTCAAACCGTGCTGGTCGATTTTGACCTCTACTGCATGGGCGATCCCGCGCTTGATATCGGCAATTTCATCGGCCACCTGCAAGAACTAAGCCTGCGCACTTTCGGAACCACGACCCATTACGCTGAAGTAGCCGCCGCGATGCTTGAGCATTTTGCCGAACTGCGGGGCGAAGCTGCGCGTCACAACGCGGAAATCTATACCTCGCTCACGTTGGCGCGGCATCTGGAAATCAGCCAGCGATTTGCCGACCGCGCCAGCATCCTGCCGGCGCTGCTGGAAGTTTGTTCCGATCGCCTCGGGTGCGCCAGCCGTTCACTGGGGTAGCATCCAGATGACCATCGATCTGCATTGTACGCGCCGCGAGATGCTCGCCAAAATTTCCGCGCAGAGCGATGCGGAGGGTGTCACGAGTTTCTCAGCGCATGGGCCAGTGCCTGGTGAGTTGTTTGAGATGGTAGCAGGCGCAATGCGCGAGCGCTTCGCCGCACTCGCGCCAGAGGTCATCCTGCACGACCTCCTGCGGCCGTTGCAAAAGGCGATCGGCAACGCCCACAAGCGGGGCAACCGTCAGCAGCCCGAGAAGCAAATTGCCATCGAGGTAGTTGCGACGGAACAGGGCGTTGTCATCGCGGTAAGCGATGAAGGCGACGGCTTTGACGTGCAGGACGCCTGCAAGTTGTTCCGCGAATGATGAAAGTACTTCCAGTCTCACGGTGCCGGGTTCGCGGCATTCGATGCTGCCGATTCGATCGTCAGTTACGAGCGCGGCGGGCGAACCTGTTTGCTATGTTTTCAGCCAGGCGCCAGTCGTTCACAAACGCGCGACGCGATCACCAACATGGCAGCCGACGAATTGTTCATGTCCAAGGTGTTAATCGGTGCGCTGCCGACTTTCACGAAGCGCAACTCGAAGTTGGTAAGCTGTCAGATCTTCCGCCGCGCCGCGACGGGTGTCTCCCATCCCGAATTGCGCTACGTCTTGAAGTACCGCAAAGCGGAAAGCCCCAAACTGAATACACTCGTTTTGACCGGGCGGTTGATGCTCGAGGCCCAAACTCGCGCTGAACTGGCCATGGTCAAGACGCTCCGGGAAGGACCATTCAGCGAAACCAAGAAGGACGCTGACAGCTTGTGTGTCGCAAAACCGATTCGGCTGACCAGCGTGCCGCGGTTGTTACTGCAAGAGATCGATGTGGCCGCCGACTTGCGTGACTTCTCACTCGCCATTCTGGACAAGTCACAAATGGTCAATGCGGGCAAGGCTATCGGGCGAGGACTGCGGCGACTGCATGAGTGCGACATCGTCTTTCCCAGCGAGCAATCGCTGGTGGAATTTCAACGATCGTTTATCAAAGGTGCACAATCTGTATTGTCGGCGTTGGAAGAGCAAAGAACTCAAGCCCCGACAATCGAAGTTCAGCGACGGATAGCAGAACTGCGGAAAGATGTCGAAGTGATGGACGGGTGGCAGCTCGCACCAACCCACGGCGAGTTGAACTGCCGTTGCATCGTGACCGACGGCCAGCAGTTCTTTCTGCAGGATGTTGCCGGTTGCCGAATGTCCCACCCGTTAACCGATGTGTCGAGCCTACTCGCCGATTTGATGTTCGTAAGTCCAAACAATGCAACGCTGCGCGAGGCGATTGTGAACGAGTACTTCAGCCGTGGTCAAGCGGGCGGGAACGAACAACTTGAACTCTTCATTAAGACCAGTATCATCGCCAAACTTGCATCGTTAGGGACATCGCCAAAGGATAGCTGGATTGAATCGCTAATAATCATTTTCGATGGAGTTGAATCTCACTGATGGCAGCGCGTACCCACGGATGAACTGACTGGATAGCTTTTCCCAAATAATCCGTGGGACCGCCCTGCCATCCGTGGGCCATATCCAGATGCGAAGGAACGCCCACATAAAACAGGCGAATCTCGCCGAGAATCCGTGAATTTACGTTGTACCAGCGAGACATATGTCGATATACTGATGCGTTGATCGGTTGTGCCTTCCAGGAGAATGCGGATGCTCAATTTGGCGAGCCAACAGGCGACGCGGTTGTGCGATGGGGTGTCGCGGCGCGATGTGCTACGCATCGGAAGCCTGGCGCTGGGCGGGTTAACGCTGCCGCAATTGCTGCGGGCCGAAGAGGCTTCGGGCATTCGCAACAGCCGCAAGGCGGTCATCATGATTTACATGGTGGGCGCGCCGCCGCATCAGGATATATACGATTTGAAGCTGGATGCACCGGCTGAAATCCGCGGCGAATGTACGCCGATTAAGACCGCGGTCGAAGGCATCGAAATTTCACACCTGATGCCGGGCATCGCGCGGATCATGGACAAGTGTGTTCCGCTCCGGTCGGTCTACGGTTCGCCCAGCGGTGCGCACGATTCGTTCATTTGTTACACCGGCCGCCCGAAGAAAAATGAACCTCGCGGCGGTTGGCCGTCGCTGGGTTCGATTGTGTCGAAGGTCCAAGGCGAGCGCGTCGCCGGAGTGCCGCCGTTCATTGGCTTGGCGCCCGACGCCGGCCACCCGCCCTATGGTTCACCCGGTTTGCCGGGCTTCCTGGGTGTGGCCAACGCGGCGTTTCGTCCTAACGGACCGGCAGGCGGCAACATGACGCTCGGCGGCATTTCTTCGCAGCGGTTAGGCGACCGCAGTTCGCTGCTGGAGAACTTTGATCAGCTTCGCCGTGATGTCGAAAAATCGCGCGTCTACGAAGGACAGGACGCCATCAACCAACAAGCGCTCGGCATCTTAACTTCCAGCAAGTTGGCGGCGGCCTTAGATATCTCGAAAGAGCCGCAGGCCGTGCGCGATCGCTACGGCAAAGGGAACCCGGCCAAGTACGGCGACGGTGCCCCGCGGAACCTGGAACATTTTCTGATGGCTCGCCGATTGGTCGAGGCGGGCGCCCGAGTGGTGACGCTCAACTTCGGCCGCTGGGATTTTCACGCCAACAACTTTACGGAACTGCGCGACACGCACTTGCCGTGGTTCGACCAAGGGCTTTCGGCGCTAATCGAAGACCTTCACGAGCGCGGCATGGCTGAAGATGTTTCGGTCGTGGCTTGGGGCGAATTCGGCCGCACACCGCGCATCAATGACAAAGCAGGCCGCGATCACTGGCCGCAAGTCGGCGGCGGACTGCTGGCCGGCGGCGGCATGCGAACGGGCCAGGTCATCGGAGCGACCGACCGCTTGGGTGCGGAAATCGCCGACCGCCCAGTCCATTTCGGCGAAGTTCACGCCACGCTCTATCACCTGATGGGGATCGATCCGCACAAGGTGACCGTCCCAGACATGTCGGGCCGGCCAAGAGACTTGGTCGACGACCACCAACCGATGCGGGAACTGATATAGTAAGGCGAGCCAATGTAGGACGGGTTTGTAACCCATTCACGAATTGCCTTTCTTCATTCAATCTGCTCAACGGCATCAAGCTGTACGGGACGGGTTACAAACCCGTCCTACTATCAAGGAGATCGCTATGCTCTATCGTTCGCTCGTCCTTTGTTTTTTGGGATTGTTCTTGACCACCATCAGCCATGCCGCCGATCAACTCACCGCTTACATCGGCACGTACACCCGCGGCAACAGCGAAAGTGAAGGCATCTACCGCCTGGAACTTACGATCGACGGTGATCAACTTAAGTCGAGCGACCTGAAACTGGCGGGTAAGTCGAGCAACCCTTCGTTCTTGGCGCTGCACGCCGACGGCAAGCACCTGTACGCGGTGGGTGAATACGGAGAGTTTGAAGGCAAACAGTCGGGCGGTGTGCATGCGTTCAAGATCGATGATGACGGGATGCTCACGCTGATCAACAAGCAACCCTCGCACGGGGCGGGGCCGTGCCATTTGGTTGTCGACAAATCGGGCGGGCATGTGTTGGTTGCGAACTACGGCGGCGGCAGTGTGGCGTCGCTGCCGATTAAGGAAGACGGCGGCCTTGGCCCGGCGAGCAGTACGGTTCAGCACGAAGGTTCCAGCGTGAACCCCCGACGGCAAAAAGGGCCGCACGCCCATTCGATCAACGTTTCGCCCGATAACCGTTTCGCCTTCGCGGCCGATTTGGGTTTAGACAAAGTGCTGATTTACAAGTTCGATGCGAAGACCGGGAAGCTAACCGCAGGTGACTCGCCCTTTGCCAAAGTCGAAGCGGGCGGAGGGCCGCGGCACTTTGCGTTCCACCCCAGCGGCAAGTTCGCCTACGTCATTAACGAGTTGACGCTGACGATGACCGCTTTTTCGTACGACACGGAATCAGGCAAACTGAGCGACGTGCAAACCATCTCGACCATTCCCGAGGACATTACCGACCGCCAAGGATTTTCCACGGCAGAAGTGCAGGCCCACCCCAGCGGCAAGTTCCTTTACGGATCGAACCGCGGGCATGACACCATCGCGGTTTTCACTGTGGATGAGAAAACCGGCAAGCTGAAACGGATCGCCAACGAGCCGATTCGCGGCAAGACTCCGCGCAACTTTGGCGTCGATCCGACCGGCAACTACCTGCTCGCCCTCGGGCAAAACAGCAACACGATTACGGTCTTCCGCATCGATCAACAGACCGGCAAACTGTCGGCCATCGGCGAGCCGATCAAGGCACCCGTACCGGTGTGCGTGAAGTTTGTCGAGTAGCCGGTCTTACGCTGCCGCTTTCCTGAAGAACAGCCAGGGCTACACGGGGTCTAGAGGTTCGGGCGCGACCTTGCTCAGTCTTAACACGCACGTTACGATCCCAGCAAAGTTGCCCGCCGCCGCTAGTGAAACGCCCGCATCCCAATGCCCAAACCTGTCCGATTCAACCCCAGCGAGTACCGCGAACTCAGCTCCGCCGAACAGGACTTGCTGCACGACGGATACGAGCAGGCGATTGAAGCGCTCAAGCGGAACATCACTCCGCGTGGATTTTCCGCGTGC
This sequence comes from uncultured Planctomycetaceae bacterium, assembly GCA_937967755.1. GTDB lineage: Bacteria > Planctomycetota > Planctomycetia > Pirellulales > Pirellulaceae > CALBTA01. The sequence continues at coordinate 5,839 of CALBTA010000122.1, forward strand.
TCACTGGAAGACAACCAGGTCTATGGGACGGACGCCAACTATCGCAGCGTGTGGGCGCGGGACGGGGCGAAGACGGTCATCTGGACGCTAGACTTGGACGACCCGGAGATTCGCGCTTGCCAGGCGCAAACGCTGCGGACGATTCTCGATCATCAAGCACCGGCTGGGCAATTGCCGGCTCATGTATTGATCGATACCAACCGGGCTGAATACGGCGGCGTCGGCGGAATCACATCGATCGACGGCGCGCTGTGGATCATCATCGCCACCTGGCGGTACTGCCACCAAACGGGCGATTGGTCGATCATTGATGAACACGCCGCCGGTTTGCAGCGGGCGATGGACTGGCTGGGTGCGCTCGATGCCAACAACTGCGGCATGCTGGAGATTCCCGAAGCCGGCGACTGGACCGATCTGTTCGCCCGCAGTTACCACGTGCTGTACGACGAGGTGCTGTGGCATCGGGCGTTGATTTGCCACAGCCATATACTGCGTCACCTCGGGCAGACCGATCGGGCGGACGACTACGTCGAGTGGGCCAAGCATGTTGGACGCGTGGTGCTGCGAAGCTTCTGGCCTTCCACCGCGCCGGACGAATCGCGGGCCGGCCCTAGCTTCGCCGAGGTGCAGTACGAATTGGGCGACGCCAGGTATCTGGTCGCGCAGGTCTCGCCGTTCGGATACAGTTGGCGATGCGACGTGTACGGCAACATCCTGGCATTCTTGACGAATTTGCTCGACAAGGATCGGGCGATGATGACATTCCGTTTCCTATGGGGCGTGGGGGCGAACGATCCTGGGCCAGTGAAGAATTGTTACCCACCCGTTCACGCCGGCGACCCGGAGTGGCGCGATTACTTCACGGTGAACTTGTTGAACCTGCCGAACCACTATCACAACGGCGGCATTTGGCCGTTCATTGGCGGGCTGTGGGTGCGGTACGTTCACAAGCTGGGCATGCCCGATATCGCCCGCCGCGAACTGGTCGGCCTGGCCCGCTTGTGCAAAGAGGGCGTGGCGTTCCCGTGGGAGTTCAACGAATGGCACCACGGCGTCACCGGCCGGCCGATGGGCAAAGCCTATCAAGCCTGGAGCATCGCCAGCTTCATCAAGGCCTGCCACGATCTGCATTTGGACCCGGAGTCGATGGAGCACTTATAGACGCCGTGTGCCACTGCTTGAAGTCGTAACGATGGCCCACTTGGAACGCGCAACCACGACTTCAAGCAGTGCTGAGGCACATGCAAGTCAGCAATGCTTGAAAGCGTGGCAAGGTGAGTTCAATTCGTGCATCGGCGCGCTTTCAAGCAGTGGCACACGACTACAGCCAATGCTGAACTCCTTCCAGCACGCCGGCGGCGAATGCCTCTTTCGCGTGAAAAATATTCTTGCCGCGGAGTGCCTTCAATTCCGTGTGGGCGTTGGCGACCACCACGCCGCGGAAGCCCTGCTGGAACATAGCCAAATCGTTCCCCGAATCACCGGCGACAATAACGTTTTTCGCATTGATGCCGTAGTGCTCCGCCAACTTGACCGTCGCCAGCCCTTTACCCGTTCCGGCGGGCAGCACATCCAAGTCGCGCTGTGAACTGTAGACAACCTTCACCGACAGGCCGTGCTCTTTCAGCTCTCGCGTAACATCTTCCACGTAACCCTCAGGCAAGTCGTATCCGTAGAAGCTCACTTTGTGATCCGAAAGTAAATGCTCAGGCTGCAACGTCAACTCTGGGCGCTGCGAAAGCGCTTCGCGAATGAACGTTGCATTCCAACCCTTTGCACCTGGCCAGTTGTCAAGCAGCGAGTTAGAGCCAGGAAACACGATCTGCGTGCCGACACCACCGATGATGGCATCGGGCATAGGCAAGTCGGTTTCTGCAATGGACTGAGCGACCGATTCGACGAATCGCCCGGAATTATAGGCCACCAACACCCGCTGGCGATTGCGCTCTACCCATTGGGCGAACCGGCGAGTCGCCGCGTCGTCGCCCAGCAGCGTATAGTCACCGTCGCTTACAAGCAGGCTTCGGGCCTCTACGCCTCCTACTCGCCTGCCGGCTGACTTACTTCCTCATCGGCTGCTACCGCTTGGGAATCTTGCCCTACGCCGGATCCGCCCCGCCACGATTCGGGCGTTTGGTTGAGCAAGCCCAACAGTTGCTGCGCAATGCCGGTCCAAGTGAATTTCGCCCGCGCCTTTTGCGAACCATACTTCGCCAGCTGCGCTTCGACTTCGCGATGCTCCAGCACGGCCGCAATGGCGTGTCCGTATGCTTCTGGGTCGAATGGGTTGGCGTACAGCGTTTCCAAACCCCAGGTCAACTGCTCCCACAAACCACCCTCGGTCGTGATAACCGTGGGCGTGCCGCAGGCCATCGCTTCGACAGCGGTCATGCCGAACGGTTCGTAGCGGCTGCTCAACGCGAACACCTCGCCGGCGCGGTAGTAATCGGCAAGCTGTTCGTCCGGAATGTAGTCACGGAACAACACGCGATCGGCAATCC
>CALBTA010000123.1 GCA_937967755.1 uncultured Planctomycetaceae bacterium
ACGCTCGCTTGACACGTTCGGGACACTTGGTGAGTGAGCAAAGTTCGCATCCGATCGTATCACCATCGCAAATGATCGCGCGGGTTGTGCTTGTGCCGGTCGTCGATCTCTTTCAGCTTGCCCACATCTTCATCAGAAATATTCGGCGGCAAAGCGATTTGAATTTCGGCCAACAGGTCGCCGGGTTGCCCGTTGCGACTGCCGACTCCCAAGCCTTTCAGCCGAAGCTTCTTGCCGCTGGAAGTTCGCGGCGGTACGGTAACAGTGACAGTTCCCTTCGGCGAAGGGACATCGACCTTCGCGCCTGCGGCGGCTTCAGCGAGCGTGACCGGAACGGTGACAATCAGGTTGTTGCCGTCGCGGCGAAAGTGTTCGTGGGAATCGACGTGGACGGTGATCAGCAAATCACCCGCTGGCCCGCCGGCCCGCCCCGGCTCGCCTTGGCCGCGGAGCCGAATTTGTTTGCCGTTTTCGATTCCGACTGGAATCTTGGCGACGATCGTTTCCCGCTTGCCGCCGCTGCGGACGACGCCCAATTCCACCTCGCCGCCGGTGATCGACCTTTCGAACGGGATGCGGACTTCCGCGTGCAAGTCCGCGCCGCGCGACGCGGCGGATCGTCGCGCTGCTCCGCCGAACCCGCCCGCGCCTGCTTGCCCGCCCGCGACGTGGCGAAAGAATTCCGAGAACCCGCTGGCGTTTGCTCCGCCGCCGAAAAGTTCGCTGAAGTCCACGTCTTCGAAGTGAACGTGCGCTCCGCCCGGCCCGCTCCCGGACCACGCGTGGCCGCCACCCCCTCCTGCGGCCGCGACCCGTTCATAGTCGTGCCCGAACTGATCATACAGCTTCCGCTTCTCATCGTCGCTGAGAACGTCGTAAGCTTCCTGCACCTCTTTGAATTTGCCCTGCGCCGATTTGTCGTCGGGGTTGGCGTCGGGGTGGTACTTCCGGGCGAGCTTGCGGTACGCCTTCTGTATATCATCCGCCGTCGCCCCGCGGGGAACGCCGAGCGATTGGTAGTAATCTTGTGGCATCGCTACTGTGGTGAACGGATATAAATGGTCGCGGTCGGTTTAGATCAATTTATCGATTGTACGGCCCACAGTGGCTAACCATCAAGCGCCACAAGGTAGCAGGCACGCTCCGCGTGTCGTCCGCCGTAAAGTAGCAGGCACTCTCCGTGTGCCGTCCGCTTGTAGAACGGGCACTCCTGCCCGTTGATGCTCGGGCAAGAGTGCCCGACCTACGGATGGTCGGCGTGATAGAATAGTGGCATGTTCAAACGCAAAGACGTCCTGATCGGAATTCTACTTTCTGCGCTCGCCCTTCCCGCTAGCGCCGCTGAGCTGGAATTGCTCGTCATCGACGAAACCACCGATCGCCCGACGGCCGCCCGCGTACATCTGAAAAATGCCCAAGGGCGAACGCCTCGGGTGGCGGATGCGGTGTCGTGGAAAGACCACTTCGTCTTCGCCAACAAGGTTGTGCTGAAGCTGCCTCCGGGGCGGTATACGTTCGAGATGGAACGCGGCCCCGAGTACCGGCGGCGGACCGGACACTTTGAATTGAAGCGGGGCGACGCCGACAGCAAGACCGTCAGTATGGTGCGGTTCGTCGATATGAAGTCGGAAGGTTGGTACTCCGGCGAAACGCACATCCACCGACGGCCTGAGGATATTTCGCTGCTGATGCTGGCCGAGGATCTGCACGTCGCCCCAGTGATCACCTGGTGGAACAAGACCAATCGCTGGAAGGAAAAGCCGCTGCCGAAGGAGGCGTTGGTCCGCTTTGACGAGAACCGATACTACCATCTGCTGGCCGGTGAGGACGAACGGGCGGGCGGGGCGCTGTTGTATTTCAATCTGCGCGAGCCGCTGGAAATCGCCGATGCCGAACGCGAATACCCTTCGCCCATCACGTTTCTTGACGAAGCGGCGGAGCACGACGGCGTACACGTCGACCTGGAGAAGCCGTTTTGGTGGGATACGCCAACGCAACTGGCGACCGGGAAGATCGATTCCATTGGGCTGGCCCATAACCACATGCACCGCGGCGGAGTGTTGAACAACGAAGCCTGGGGGCGACCGCGTGACGACATGCTGTACCCCGGAACGGGCGGCAACGGGCGTTGGACGACCGACATTTACTATCACGTGTTGAACTGTGGGCTGCGGATTCCGCCGTCGGCCGGCAGCGCATCGGGCGTGCTGCCAAACCCGGTCGGTTACAACCGGGCCTATGTTTATTGCGGCGACGACTTTTCCTACGCGTCGTGGTGGAAGGGGCTGCGCGAAGGGAAGGTCGTGGTCACCAACGGGCCGCTGCTGCGCCCCTTCTGCGAAGGCCATCCGCCGGGGCATGTATTTCAAGGCGAAGAAAATCAGCCGCTGTCGTTGCAGATCTCCGCCAACCTGGCGACGCGCGATCCTATCGAGTACCTGGAAGTAATTCGCGATGGTAAGGTCGTTCACGAAGTGCGGCTCGACGCGCTGGCGAAAAACCGCGGCAAGCTGCCGGCGTTGGAATTTAGCGAGAGCGGCTGGTTCCTCGTCAGGGCGGTCACTTCCACGCCGCACACCTACCGCTTCGCCAGCAGCGGACCCTGGTACGTCGAATTCGGCGGCCAACCGCGGATCAGCAAAACATCCGCACAGTTTTTTCTCGACTGGGTCTACGAGCGCGCCCGGCGGCTGAAAATCGAAGACGTCGATCAGCACCAAGAAGTACTATCCCACCACCGCGCCGCCCGGGATTATTGGAAGGAGTTGGTCGAACGGGCGAATGCTGAATAGCGTTGCTGAAATCGTTCAACTGAAGTCAGCGAAGGTTTTCTAACAGAAGGTCACGAAGGTCGCAAAGTGTCTATGGCGTGCGTGCGGGTCGCCATAGTTTCTTTATCAGTGGCCATGAGAAGGGAGGCAACCAATTCGAATTCGTCCTCTCAGTTTCTTTGCGAACTTAGCGCTCTTCTGTTCAAAATCCTTCGAGTTCTCTTGTCAGGTGAAGTTGTCGACGGATCCAAGAACAAAAAAAGCCACTCACTACAACGGAGTGGCTTTTTTGTGTTTTGATTCAGCGGGTGCTGAACTTACTTTTGGCAGCAACCGCCCTTTTGGCAGCAGCCGTGGCCGCCGAGGATTCCGCCTTTTTGGCAGCAACCGCCAGCCTTCTGGCAGCATCCGCCCTTACCACCGCACTTCGACGGGCAGCAAGGGGTGCAGCAGCGGTGGCTCTTCAGCGAGCACAACCA
>CALBTA010000124.1 GCA_937967755.1 uncultured Planctomycetaceae bacterium
CCCAACGCAGCGGACCTGCGCCCTACGAAACCGGGCCCCAAGTTGCCGAAGAGCTGCCATATTCACGCATGCACGTATAGTTACCGCCCCGCCCGAAATCTTACTCACAATCCCACAACTTTCCATTTTTCGCCCGTACCAGGCTTTCGCGGCCCGTGGTGCATTTGCGGCATTACGTGACGGATGTTCATTACCGCAAGCCGTTGCCCAGCAATAGGTTACGAAAACATCCGCGATCCATTCCCCGGCCCAAATGTACCAAAATCGCATTTATTGGGGCTGGGTGGTACATTCTCCTCGCCCTTTCTCCCAAGGTAGAACGGGTTGGTAACCCGTTCTCCGGCGCAGTGGAACTGCGCCCCAGCCGCTCCACTTCGACGGCCTTGGAAGACCGCCGTACACATACATCAGCATAAGTATACAAAAATTCACATCCCTGTCAACCCTTTGGTACACAAAATGAAAAGTTTCTTAAAACTCCTCCGATTCCCCTCTCCCGTAGCCCGGATTGCCAATCCCGGCGAGACTTTCGGCAAAGTTCCTTAGACGCCCCACAGCGCACAAACGTTCCCTTTCTTACAAAAATCCCAAGAAATTAACGGAACACCCATATAGTTACCGCCCCGCCCGAAATCTTGCCCCGAAATCCAAAAACTTTCCATTCTTCGCCACCGCGGAAGGCCCACCCCCTTTCGGGGTGCGGAGACCCGTCACCGCTTACCTTTTCAGAAAGAGCAGAATCGCAGTTCCCGCTCGCACCTGCGCACCAAGACAGATGCGCCGACCTGGCGAAAAATCCAAAGCAGCAACAAGTCGCCGCGCCCCGAGTTGAAAATCACGCCGCAAACGGCAGCCCCATGCATTGCGACGGCATGAGTTTAGTGCCTGGAGTTCCACACGACATCAATTTGCAGCCTATCCGAGAACTACTCAAGAGAGCGGTTCATTTGCACAACCACTGGCGACAAGCCCTCACCTAAGGCTCGGATGTTGAAGTTGCGCACGGTTTCTCCAACGACTTCGATTTCAATTTCGATCCGTTCCGACGGCAAACAGCTGACGACGCGTTCTGCCCATTCGATCAGGACGATGGCGTCGCTGTCGAAGTAATCGTCGACACCTAGTTGCAGAAATTCGTCGTCATCAGCGATGCGGTAGGCGTCGATGTGAACGAGCTGCCGGTCACCTGCGTACTCCTGGCACAAAACGAACGTGGGGCTGACGACGTCGGCCCGATCGACCCCGCAGCCCGCCGCGATCGCTTGCACCAGTCGCGTCTTACCCGCACCCAGTGTGCCGGAAAGCGCAATCAATGTTCCCGCCGGAACAACCTCGGCGATGGCGCTGCCCAGGCGGTCGGTGTCTTCCAGGCCGGGGGCATGGAAAGCGAATTGGCTCATGATCTTGCTGACGGGTGCGATGTTTGCGGGTGAGTATATCACGGTTGGTGCTTGACATTTGACCGCCGTCAGGCTGATATAACAACATTCATTGATGGGTGCAAAGCCCTTTTGAACCTGCCGAAAACCCTCAGGCGCATTGGCAATACGCACTACATTCGGGTTTTCGGACAGGTGCTTCATCGCGACGTGGAGGAGCGATTTCGAACATGAACGGTTCACCTTTCAAGTCGGCCTTTCGAACTTGGATTCACTTGTTCAGCGTGGCATTCTTCACGCTGACGACAACGACGCTGAGGTCACACGCCGCTCCGCATGTGGCATCGCTGGAGCGGTTTCACGGCCAAGAGGCTTCCGCGCGGGCAGGGAGGTTATTGCTTGGGGAATTGAACTGCGCGGCGTGCCACACGGCGGATGAGAAATTGCTGGCCGAGATGGGCGAGAAGCAAGCACCGATTTTGGACGATGTGGCGCGAAGGGTGAAGCCGGATTACTTTGCCAAATACGTTGCCGATGCCCACGCGGCCAAGCCTGGCACCACGATGCCTTCGCTGTTTGCCGGCGTGCCGGCCGACGAGCGGGAAGCCCAAGCCGCAGCACTGGCCCACTACCTGGCGTCGCTTCATTCCGACGGCCCCGACCAATCGTTCGCCGCGATGGGAGGGCGGACACGCGGCGGGCAACTTTATGAAACAGTCGGCTGTGCGGTCTGTCATGGATCGCGGAAAGAAGGAGCCAAGCCGCTGGCGACCGACAAACCATTGGGCGATTTGGAAGCGAAGTACACCTTGCCGTCGCTCGCTTCGTTCCTGCAGAACCCGCTGCACACCCGCCCGTCCGGCCGGATGCCCAGCTTGAACCTGACCGGCACGGAAGCCCGCGACATCGCGGCTTACTTGCTGCCAACGGTTCCCGAAAAAACCGGCCTGGCGTACAAGTATTACGAAGGCAACTGGCAGGCGCTGCCCGATTTCGACAAGCTGACCCCCAAGGCGACCGGCGAAGCGGAGCGCATCGATGCCAACGCGAAAAAGCGCGGCGACAACTTCGCCCTAAGGTTTGAAGGGGCGCTGGTCATCGACGAAGCAGGCGAGTACACGTTCCATATCGGGTCGGATGATGGGTCGCGGCTTACGATTGATGGCAACGTGGTTGTCGATAACGACGGTGTCCACGGCATGCAGTTCAAGTCGGGCAAGGTCATGCTGCAGCCCGGCCGCCACTTGCTAATCGCCGATATGTTCGAGGCGGCCGGCGGCGAAGAGTTGAAGGTCGAATTCGAAGGCCCCGGCATCGCCCGGCAAGATGTCTCTCCGGTGATCGTTGCGGCCGAGCCGGATGAACCAATCGAAGCGATTGACTTCAAGATCGACGCCGAATTAGTGGCCCAAGGCAAAAAGCTGTTCGCCAGCATCGGCTGTGCTTCTTGCCACGAGCTTCGGGAAAGCAAGGAAGCCCCGCCGGTTGCCAGCAGTTTGAAGGCTCCACCGCTGGCGGCGCTGAAGGCCGGTGCCGGCTGCCTCAGCGAAACACCGCCGCGCGGCACGGCCGACTACCAGCTTAATGAAACGCAACGTAAATCGCTCGACTTGGCGGTGGCTGAAATCGGTAAGCCTGGGGCGATCACGCCGAACCAACGCATC
>CALBTA010000125.1 GCA_937967755.1 uncultured Planctomycetaceae bacterium
GCTGTGCTCCTCTTCCCTCCCCAGCACGTTGCACACCCGCAATGATCCCCTTGCGACGGAACGGCCCTGTGCAAACCAAGCTGCTCATTTTGTCTGTGTTGCTCGCACTTCCGGCCGTCTCGCCCGCGGCACCCATTGACGACTTCTCGATGGGTGGCCCGCTTGCTCCCACACCAGGAGTTGATATGCCCGAGTTGGTCGCCGCCCGCACTGCATACGCGAAGGGAAGGTTCGAAGAGTGCGAAGCCCAACTCAAGTTGGCGAAGTCCAAGACGCCTGGCCTTCCACCGGTTGAACTGATGCTTTCCCGGCTTCATTTTTCTCATAAGCGAACCGCCGCGGGACAGGCGCTGCTCGAAGAGGTTGCTACCGAACACCCCAACCACCCGGAAGTTTACCTACTGTTTGGAAACATCGCGTTGAGGGCAGGGCGTTACACCGATGCGCTCGTTCACTTCGAAAAATCGATCACACTAGGCGTTCCTTCCGGTTGGAGCGAAGCTCAACAAGTCGCCCTGCTTCGGGAAAGCTTTTCCGGGCAAGCGAAGATTGCAGAGCGGCGGGAGGATTGGTTCAAAGCTCAGGTGGCGTTGAAGCAACTGGCGAAGTATCGACCTGGCGATTCCAGCGTTCGTGACCGCTTGGGCGCTGCCTTATTCATGCTGGGTAGAGAGCAAGAGGCTTACGAGCAATTCCAGACCGCTTCGCGGCAAGATGCAAATATCAACCCGCCGGAAGTATCGATGGCCGTGATGTGTACCCGGCAGCAGAAGTTCGATAAGGCGAAGCAGATATTTCAAGCTGCAATTCGCAAGTACCCTTCCGACAAGAGGGTGTACCATGAAGCGGCTGCGGCCTGGCTGTTGATGGATGACGCGAACGGGGCAGATCGTCTTGCGCAGAAAGCGGCGCAGTTGGGCTTAGATTCACCGGAGCATAAAATGCAACGCGGGTACATCGCCCGCCAGCTTGGAAAACATGCCGACGCAGAAACGCACTTTTCGAGTGCGCTCGTTGAGTCTCCTACAAATTTCGAAGCGAGTAACCAACTGGCGTTGGCGCTGTGCGAACAAGACGAAGCCAAGCGGAGCCGCGCGTTGGAAATCGCCACATTCAATGCGCGGCAATACCCAAAATCTTCTTACGCGCTGTCAACGCTCGGCTGGGTCTACTACAAGCTCGGCCGCACTGATGAAGCCCTGCGAACGCTTCAAGCAGCCGCCTCACAGCCGCAGGTGCGCAGCGAAACGATGTACTTTCTCGCCCGTACCTTGTGGGAGAACGGAAACGAGCAGGACGCGCGCAAAGTGGCGGAAAAAGTGAAGCTCGCCGTCGAACAGCCCGGGTTGTTTGTACTTCGGCCAGAGATCCGCCGTTGGTTTGCGGAAACGGCGATCAACTAGCGCGACGTCAGCTTTGAACTTCAGGGTAGCCGTACTCGTGAGAGTTCGGGGAAATCACTGTGGGAATTGAAGTTCCAGAAGTCTCACGACTCGTCAACCACCCTGGAAGAATTCAGGGTCGATCTGCTGCACCTCGTACTCTTCTTCAAGTTCTTCGTACCAGTTTCCGAACAGCCGTAGTTTGTCACTGCGCCCGACGAACAACAGATCGAACGGCGGGCCGTCGCCTCCTTGGTTGTCAACGACGCTTTGCATGAACTGATCTCTTGCCTCTTGGGGCGTCGACTCCACCGATGCCAGACGGACAATGTAGTACGTCGCCTTACCGGAATCGGGAACGACGCGAATATCTCCAACCGGCATCTGCACCACGACTCTCTTAATTGCTTCGTTTGATTCGTCCTCGATGGTAATCGTGGTTGGCTCGTCATCTTCTGATTCGCCTTCTCGTACCTCCTCAATGCGAGCCAATCGCGGCGGTTGGCCACGGAAACGCATCATCAAGACGCTAATTGGGTCGAAGTAAGAGAATTGCGCAGGTGTCACCACCTCGTACTGGCTACTTAGCTGTTCGCTCAGCGGCTGATTCCCATCCAGCCCATCCGCAAGTTCTTCCGCCGCTTGCCGGGCCAGTTCCCTGGCTTGCTCAGTCTTCCAGGCGGAGACAACGTCGTCGCGGATGTCATCCAATTCAGGCACGAACGCTTCGACCTCGTCAGTCTTCCAAGCCAAATACACCTTCTCACGCCCGCCGACTTGCGACTCGATTGGCTGGTAGTTCGGCAAGCCGGTTTTGAAGACAATATTCACGAAAAACTCGGAACTCTGACCTCTTCTCTGGCTCGACTGGGCGATTTCGTGATCGTCGGCCGCTTCGATGAGCGAGCGGCGATCGATCAAGTCGAATTCTCCATGCTTTAGGTTGAGCTTTTTCGCCTGGGATTTGCCGTCGAAGGCACCAGGGTCTTCACTCGAAATTTCCGTGTCAAAATCGATCACCGCGTCGTAGTGAGCGTCCAACGCCTCGCGGGCTTTCGCCATCGCTTCGGTCATTCGTTGTTCGGCCAGCGGGCTGGCGATGGCCGCACGGATTTGATCTTCCACTTCTTCCAGCGGGCGATACTCTGGTTCGGGAAGTGTCAGATCGTCTTCCGAGGTTTCACCATCGTCGGTGCCCGCATCTTCCGCGGCGCCGTTGTCGTCTGATGTTGAGCCGGCTTCACCTTCGTCGGCCTCCTCAACAGTTTCGTCCTGGCATCCGCCACCAGATGTCTCGGTGGCGTCGGGCTGATCGGTGTCGCTAGTGCTATCCTCGTTTGTTTCTGGATCCGCTCCTTCTGTCCCATCGGTCGCATCTTCGGGCGGAACATCCATTCCGCCGTCGCTGGGCGGATCAGGGTTGTCTTCGCCCTCGCCCGGATCAGCCGGCGGCTGTTCGTCCTCGGGAACGACTGGCGGCGAGGGCAAATCAGAACGAGGGTCGTTCAGGTCGAACTCATCGACCGGCGACACAGGGTCGATCTTGAAACTCTCTTTGTTTTCTTCGTAGTACTCGCTAATTTGTTGCTGGGTAACCTTCTCTTTCTCCTCTGCCAAGAACTCGTTGAAGTCTGCTTCAATGTAGGCGAAGGCAACCTTGCGAGGGACTTTGAAGCCCGGCTTCGGGTTGTCCGGGTTTGGATACGCGTTTTTGTACTCGTCGTAATAGGATTGAATCTGCTTTGACGTCGGTTCGCCGACCTCGGCGACAAAATCTTCTGTTTCAATTGCAACGAACTCCGCATTCACCATGCGGTTCATCCGGTTGTAATACTCCCAAGCTGCCGAAGGCGTGGTGACCGTGCCAGCCCAGTTGCGTGCTTCCTGCTGGTTGGTTGGAGAAATTCCCTTGAGCGCCATCTGGCGCACGTGGTACGCCAGCAACTCTTCCTTCAACGCTACGTAGACGGCCGCCTGGCTGGTCCCCTTAATCGATGCCCGGATTGCCGCATCCAATTCCTCGTCATCATTGAAAATATCGTCGGTCGCGCTCTTCAGAAAATTTCGCACGGCCTGATCGTTGATCGACATTCCCATATCGCGGCCTTTTTGGGCCAGCAGCATCGACTCCACCGCCGAGCTGGCAGTGTTGTTGCTCAACTGCTCGATCATTCCGTATTCGCGGGTCACGTTCATGTCGTCGCCTCCCGGCTTTGCTTTGGCGATGTTCTGCAGATTCCTCACGAAATCGAAAACGTGCCTCCGGCGTTGGCGAATATTGTTCACGTCGGACTGCGTCACCTCGCCGCCGGACCAGACCAGCACAGTGTCGGTGTTGTAACCGCCGCGCCCGCCGCCGGCGCCTTGCATTTGGATGACCGCGGGCAAGACGACGAATGCCACCATGAGGGCGACGCCGAATACGGCCAGCAAAATTCCTTGGTGACGCCGGAAAAGGGAAAAAGGGCTCGCCATGGTTCTAGCTCGACTGAGTAACAAAAGTATCTGGTGAATTTGCCAGCGGCGGGTGATCCCGACTTGACAGCGGCCAACACCGCGTATTAATCATTGTCAAAACTCTCCCGCGGATCGGAGTGCCCATTTGGGCCGGCCGGTTTGGTTCAAACAGGCCCCAACCCCGGAAGATTTAAGGAATTTTAGACCTCCCTCGGGCAAGATCAATCCCAAATGGCGGCCGACCCGCCGGTGTCGCGTTTACCAATTCAACAGAGAAAGTCCACCGCAGCCGATGGCCAAAAAGTCAACCAAAGCGAAGAACAACGCCCTGGTGATCGTCGAGTCACCCGCCAAGGCGCGCACCATCGGCAAGTACCTGGGGCCTGGCTACACCGTCGAGGCCAGCGTGGGCCACATTCGCGATCTGGCCGAAGGCAAGAAGGAAATGC
>CALBTA010000126.1 GCA_937967755.1 uncultured Planctomycetaceae bacterium
CAATCCGCTGGCTTAGCCACTTGCCTACCGCGCCGTTGGCACCGATTGTTAGTATTTGTGCGTGTTGGGCAGATTAGGAAATTCAGGTCGAAGAATCAAGGGGAATCGCCAGACCCATCCAGACCGACAACGCGAAGGTGTGGGAAGTTCGCTCCACGTTCGTTGGTTGCCCTGTACCTCAACGGACACATTTTCGTCAATCGTCATATCCGGCCCGCAGCCGAAATGGAGTGTTGCGAAGGTTTTTTCAGGCGTTACGTTTTACCCAGCCCGACCAATTGCACTCCACCATCCCCAAGTACAGCCACCCAGGGCAAAAGTTCGACTTTCTATGCTGGCGTGAGCACCCCGATCGCTATCGCCTGGAAGCTAGAGTTCAGGCAGCACAAACAGGCGGTGAAGGAAAGGAATTCTCTATGGAGTGGTTGGCCAAGCTGCGGACGTTGCTGGTTGGACCTGATCTGGAAGCCGTTGCCCGAGAGATCGCCGCCCAGCGACGAACTTCCGTATGGCAGCGCGTGCACCACCGCGTTGAAGGCATGGCCCTGGCCGAAGCCCGCGGCTACGTTCGCGTCAAGACCAGCAGCCTCGTTCGGCAAGCCGTTGAAGAACGAATCACCAACGACCGGCACATCCGCGCAGCGGCAGCAAAACACTTACAGCAACTCACAATGGAAGCGGTGTTGTGCCAAGCCATTGTTGACCTGCTGAACGCCCGCCAACTGCAACAAACTCAACCAGCAACACCCGCATCGCCGCCTAGTATCGCCCAGACACCTGGCGGAAGCGATCCCAAATGCACTAACGGCGCATTCACCTTCGGCTGAGCCGTTCAGCCGAAGGTCGAGCGCCGTTTATTTTTTTCTGGCCGCAACTTTCCAGCCTCGCCCCAACGGCTGCATCAGGTGCACCTTTTGCAATTGGCGTGTTGCAAAACCCCGGCGGTGTTGGGGTGGGGCTCAAGGTAACCGCGCCGCTGCTGCTTCAAACGCTGCCAATCCAGCGACCATCAAAGTGGTCTTTATCAACGGCCCTACAGAACTCGCTGTCGCCATAAATCTATAGTATACTCATATTCACTTCCCTGTCAAGTATAGCTCAGTACACTTTTCTTGGCAAGATTGTCAAAAAAGTTCCCCGCAGGCAGAACGGGTTCGTAATTTACCGTCGAACGCATTACGATGGAGGGTTTCCACCGTGCCGGATCCGTGGGCGAATAAATTGAGGGAAAAAATGCGACGCATCTCTCGAAACATGACTGCAACGCCGTTGGCGTGCGCGGTGTTGCTACTGGCCGGGTGTTGTTGTTGTGGCTTGAATAGCCCGACTTACTCGCCCAACTGGTCGCCGACGCCGCGCCCGCATATTCAGAACCTGACCGATGCCGATTTCGATTCGGCCGTGTTGCGCAACGGCAAGCCAACGCTGGTCGATTTTTGGGCACCCTGGTGCGGGCCGTGCCAAATGGTAGACCCCGCATTTGTGGAAGTGGCCGAAGAGTTCAACGGCCAACTCAACTTCGCCAGGGTGAATGTGGATGAAAACAGCGAACTGGCGGGCCGCTACCGGGTTTGGAGTATTCCGACCCTGGTAATGTTTCACAACGGAGAACTCGCTGCCCAACACGAAGGCGTACCGATGAGCAACGACCAGTCGGTTGAGGAAGCAACCAGGGCGTGGGTTTTGGAGCAACTTGAAGGGTTGGAATGATGTCGCTGTAGGGCGGGCACTCTTGCCCGGCGAGCGAACGGGCAAGAGTGCCCGTTCTGCCACGCTACTTCGCCGTGAGTTTCTCAGTCAGGTAGCTGAGAATGTCACGAACCGAGATCACCCCTTGCAGCTTGCCTTCTTCGTCGACGATCGGCACGTGGCGGTAGCCGCCGAGGTCCATCTGGTGTACGGCGAAGGCGATTTTGGCGCTGGATTGTAAGGTCTCCGGGTCTTTGGTCATGAACTCGCTGACTGGTTGCGACTTCAACTTGGCGAAATCGGTATTCA
>CALBTA010000127.1 GCA_937967755.1 uncultured Planctomycetaceae bacterium
AACGCGTGCCTGGTGGGTGGGGTTCTCTGTTAAATAGCTAAGAATGTCACGAACCGAGATCACCCCTTGCAGCTTGCCCTCTTCGTCGACGATCGGCACGTGGCGGTAGCCGCCGAGGTCCATCTGATGCACGGCGAAGGCGATTTTGGCGCTGGATTGCAGCGTTTGCGGGTCCGCGGTCATAAATTCGCTGACTGGCTGCGACTTCAGCTTGGCGAAATCGGTGTTCAACTTGATTAGCGCGTCCCGTTCGCTAAAGATGCCGACAACCACATCGTTTTCATCGACGATCACCGCGCAGCCCACTTTGTGACCGACCAGTTGCCCTAGCACTTCGCCGACAGGCGTATCAGCTTTGGCGACGGCATGTTCCCGTTGGGCGAGGACGGAGACGAGGTCTTTCCGCAAGGCTTTTTCCACCGGCGTCCGCTCGCGGTCCAACTGGTCGATGGGAACGCGAATGCCGGAGGCTTCTTCCAGGACGGTATCGTCCAGCACTTCGCCGTTGCTGGTCGATTCCGCTGAGATGCTCGTTTCGGCAACGGTCCAAGTTTCGCCGGCGTTAAACAGTTTGTTCAGGTCGCCTTCCCCCTTGGCGGCTTTGGCTTCCTCCACCTGGCGGTTCAGTTCCACATCGTACTTCGGAGCATCGACGGCGCGGAACACGCCAATCGGTTCGGGAAACCCATCTTCGTGGCGCAACCGGCTGAGCAAATACGCCAGCGAAGGTTCGGTCGCCCGTTCGTCGTGGAAGAGCAGGTCGTCCTCGGTGATGCCCTTGCCCAGTTCGACCACTTCGGGGTCCAACCCGTTCAGGCGGATACCTTTGTCACGGTTCTTGCCGAAGATCAGCGGCTTGCCATGTTGCAGTTCCAGCACGTTGTCGGTCTTTTTGGTCCGGTCGGTGGCGTACTCCCACGCCCCATCGTTAAAGATGTTGCAGTTCTGATAAACCTCGATGAAGGCCGTGCCCTTGTGCTCCGCGCCGCGCTGCAGCACTTCGCCCAAGTGCTTGATGTTGACATCGATGCTGCGGGCGACGAACGATGCTTCGCAGCCGATGGCAATGCTGAGCGGGTGGAGCGGATTGTCGATCGACCCCGACGGCGTGCTTTTGGTCACTTTGCCCAGCGGCGACGTGGGCGAGTACTGCCCCTTGGTCAGCCCGTAGATGCGGTTGTTGAAAAGGATGATATTGATATCCAGGTTGCGGCGGATGGCGTGCATCAGGTGGTTGCCGCCAATCGAAAGCCCGTCGCCATCGCCCGTGATGACGAACACCGTCAGGTCGGGCCGCGAAGCTTTTAAGCCGGTCGCCAGCGCCGGTGCCCGGCCGTGGATGCTGTGAATCCCGTAGGTGTTCATGTAATACGGGAAGCGGCTGCTGCACCCGATGCCCGAGATGAAGACGATATTCTCGCGTGCCAGTCCAAGGCTGGGCAACATCTTCTTCATTTGGGCCAGGATCGAATAGTCGCCGCAGCCAGGGCACCAACGGACATCTTGGTCGCTGGCGAAATCAGCAGGCTTAAGTACTGGAAGCTCAGTAGTCATTGGAACGAAGCGTAGTGCTTAGAGTTTCTCGTTGCAAAGAGCCGCGACGTCCCCGCCGCCGGCATGTGGATGTGGGAAGAATTCTTACGACGCGATCACTTCACGAATCTTATTCAACACTTCGGCCACCGCGAACGGTTTACCTTTGACCTTATTCAACGCGACGGCGTCGATCAGGTACTTGCCGCGGATGACGAAGTGCAATTGCCCAAGGTTCAATTCAGGAATCAAAATGTTCTTGTAGCTCCGCAAGATGCCTTCGAGGTCTTTCGGCAGCGGGTTGAGGTGCCGCAAGTGAACGTGCGCGACACTCAGGCCTTCCGCCTGCGCGGTTTCGACGGCGGTCATGCAAGCGCCATAAGTTCCGCCCCAACTGAGCACAAGCAGGTCGCCATTTTCCGGCCCGTTAATCGCGGTCGGCGGAATTGAATCGGCTACGTTGTCGACCTTCTGCTGGCGCAGGCGGCACATGTGCTCGTGGTTTTCGGGATCGTAGCTGACGTTGCCGGTGATGTCCTGCTTCTCCAGCCCGCCCACGCGGTGTTGCAACTCGGGCGTGCCGGGCAGTGCCCAGGGGCGAGAGAGATCGGCGTTGCGCTCATACGGCATGAACTCGAAACCGTCAGTTGCCTGGCCGTTACTGGGGGCGGTCGGGTGTTTGATCGGAATTTTTTCCAGCGAGTTGGCATCGACAATCTTCCACGGCTCCGCCCCGTTGGCGATGTAGCCGTCGGAAAGCAACATCACCGGCATCATGTAGCGGGCGGCGATCCGCCAGGCTTCGATGGCCGTTTCGAAACAATCGGCAGGGCTGCGTGGTGCGACGATCGGCATCGGGCATTCGCCGTTGCGGCCGTATAGCGCCTGGTACAGATCGGCTTGTTCGGTCTTGGTCGGCAGCCCGGTGCTGGGGCCGCCGCGTTGGATGTTGATCACGATCATCGGCAGTTCCAATATCACCGCCAGACCCATCGCTTCGCCTTTGAGCGCGATACCGGGACCGCTGCTGGTCGTGAGGGCCATTGCACCGCCGAAGGCCGCGCCGATTGACGAACAGATGGCGGCGATTTCGTCTTCCGCTTGGAACGTCCGTACGCCGAAGTGCTTGTACTTGCTAAGGGCGTGCAAAATATCACTGGCGGGTGTGATCGGGTAAGAGCCTAAGAACAATTCCTTTTCGCTCAACTTCGCGGCGGTCATCAGGCCCCAGGCTAACAGGTCGTTGCCCGACATGTTGCGATATTTTCCAGGCGGAAGTTTCGCCCGGTTGACCTGAAAGCTGCTGGCGAAAGCGTCGGTCGTTTCGCCGTAATTCCACCCCGCCCGCAGCGCGTTGCGGTTGGCTTCGGCGATGGCCGGTTTGGTCCCGAACTTGCTTTCGATGAACCGCAACGTCGGGTCGAGTTCACGCCCGTACAACCAATAGACCAGGCCCATCGCGAAGAAGTTTTTGCAGCGGTCGGCCAGCTTCTGGCTAAGGCCCAACCCTTCCACCGAATTGCGGGTGATCGTCGTCATCGGCACGGAAAAAAGCTGGTAGCCTTCCAAGATACCGGCTTGCAGCGGGTTGACTTCGTAGCCTGCTTTGTCGAGGTCTTTCTCGGTGAAAGAGTCCTCATCCACGATCAGCACGCCCCCTTCGCGAAGGTCGCCCAGGTTGGTTTTGAGCGCCGCGGGGTTCATCGCCACCAGGGCGTCGACAGTATCGCCCGGTGTGAAAATATCCTTTGACGAGAAGTGGACCTGAAAACCGCTGACGCCGGCCAGCGTGCCGCGCGGGGCGCGAATTTCGGCGGGGAAGTCGGGGAAGGTGGCGACATCGTTGCCGGCCAGCGCCGACGTGTTGGTCATCTGCGTTCCGGCAAGCTGCATGCCGTCGCCCGAGTCGCCGCAAAACCGAACGGTCGCTTCTTCGACCGTCGTGACCTGCTTGGTGGATTCCAGCTTTTCAACACTCGTAGAGGACATCGACTCTCGCTCTTACGGCCGGCGGCCTGAGTTGGATAGTAACAGTAATGTGCGGCGCGCGGTATCTGCCGGAGGCATTATCGGCCCGCGTTGGGAAAGAGACAACAGCGAAAGCGTTCGCAAGTTGTGCGGTCGGTGGGTCAAGCTGTGGATCACAGGTTGAATCGCG
>CALBTA010000128.1 GCA_937967755.1 uncultured Planctomycetaceae bacterium
CTACCCCTAGTACTCAGTACTGAACACTGAACACTGAAAACCGAAAACTGAAAACCATGAATTTCACCCGCCGCAGCTTCGTCCAGTTCTCTTCCGCAGTCGCAGGTGCCGCAATCACCGGAGCTACGATGCCATCCGCTGCCAATGAATCCTCCGCTCTGACGACGTTGAAGGGCCGGCTCTACAAGACGCTGAAAATCGGCATGGTCAAGGTCAACGGATCGCTGACCGACAAATTCAACGCGGCCAAGGAGGCTGGCTTCGATGGCATCGAACTGAACGCCCCGGGTGTGAACGTTGAGGAGACGAAGCAGGCCATCGCCGAAAGCGGTCTGCCGGTCGACGGCACGGTTAACTCAACCCACTGGAAGATCCGCCACACCGACCCCGACGCAGGCGTGCGGGCCAAGGCTCTCGATTCCCTGAAGGAGGCGTTGCGGTTGACGCATGCCGTCGGTGGGCACACGGCGCTGTTGGTTGTCGGCCACGGCAAAGATGGCGACGAGGCTGAGATTTGGAAGCGTTCGATCGACAACATTTCCCAGGCCCTGCCGCTGGCCGCCGAGTTGGGCGTTTACATCGCGATTGAAAATGTCTGGAATCACTTTCTGTACGACCACGATGGCGATCACCAGCAGAACGCCGACAAATTCGTGAAGTTTGTCGACGAGTTAAATTCACCGTGGGTCGGATTGCAGTTCGACATCGGCAACCACTGGAAGTACGGCAGCATGGGCGATTGGATTCGCCAACTCGGCCGCCGCATCGTGAAACTCGACTTGAAAGGTTTCTCACGAGCCGAAAACAAGTTCACGAAAATCACCGAAGGCGACCTCGATTGGGCCGACGTCCGCAAAGCGCTATTGGAAATCAACTACACCGGCTGGGCCGCCGCCGAAGTCGGCGGAGGAGGCCCCGACCGCCTACGCGAAATCTCCGCCAACATGGACAAAGCCTTCGGACTGGTGTGAACCGTTGATGCATTCGGCGACCACCGGCCGTGACTAGGCAAACTCCAACCCCGTCAGCGTGCCCGTACTGCTGGCGAACGAGTCAACCTCCAGTCCGAGGCGCTGGAGCATCGACACGTACACGTTGCAAAGCGGCGGATGGTCCTGCGGGTCAAACGCCAGGTGTTGCCCATGGCGGAATCCGCCGCCGGCGAGCAAGATCGGCATGTTGCGCGTGTCGTGATTATTGGCGTTACCCAAATTGCTTCCCAGCAAAACCATCGTCCGATCCAACAGCGTATCGCCCCCTTTCTTCACACCGTTGAGCTTGTTCAAGAACTCAGCCAGCAACTGCATCTTCGTCATTTCGACGATCTTCAACTGTGCCAACTTCTCAGAGTCTTGCCCGTGATGCGAGAGGTTGTGCCAATCCGCGGAAACTCCTTCCAGCGGCGGAACCAGGTTCGTTCCTGAGATGGACAACGTGATCAGCCGAGTGGAATCGGTTTCCAAAGCGAGGTGCGCCAAGTCGAGCATCAGTTTCAGCCGCCCGGCAAAGTCGGCCTTGTCGTTGATGTCCTTAGGCGGAGTGTACTTGACCTTCGGCTTGGGGCGGCGGGTCCACTCCTGGGCTTTAAGCAAGCGGTTCTCCAACTCGCGCACGGAAGCGAAGTATTCGTCCAACTTCTCGCGGTCCGTTCCTGAAAGTTCACGCTCCAATCGCCGGGCATCGGCTCGCACGGCATCCAATACGCTTTGGCCTTCGCGAAGGCGGCGAACCTGTCTGGCACGGTCTTCAGCGGAACCCTCCAGAAACAATTTGGCGAACAACCGCGACGGGCGGTCGTCGGCGGGAATGTTGACGCCGCCGCGCGTCCAGGACAGCCCTCCCCCGCCGGTGCTTAGTGCGAGGTAGTCAAACCGCGTCTGTCCGCCCATTTGTTCCGCGGCAACCTGATCGAGCGACACCGAGTTCTTGAAACTGCTGCCGCCGGGGTGAGGAGCAGCCGTCAAGAAAGACGCGACCGACGAACGCCCGCCGTCGACCGCGGGGTGCGACAGTCCGGAGATGACTGTGAACTTATCGCGGATGCCGGCGACCGGTTCCAAGTAGGGCGTCAAGCGGTAGCCACGCCCTGCCTCTTGGGGATAGAAATTCGGCGTGTGCAACCCCAAGTAAGTGCAGATACTGACCATTCGCCGCTGGGGTACTGCATCGTTTTTGGCTTTTTCTTCGGCGGTTGACGCAACCGCTTCCAGCAACGGCAGCGCGAGCGCGACGCCAGTTCCGCGAAGGAAGGTTCGCCTGGATGGCTTGAACTTCATGAAACCCATTTCCTTGTTCGGTCAGTTGCTTAGGAAAATCTCGCTTTGGACCACTTCGTGCACCATCGAACGCAACCCGAACTCTTGACCCTTCAGCCTCGTCACGATGGCATCTACTTCCGCGCGATCGATCGTGTCGATCCCCGCACCAGTCGCATAGGTTAAAAGCTTCTCGGCGATACAGCGCACGATTTGCTCCTCGTCTTGGAGCAGTAGTTGTTTGAACTGCCTGATGTCGTCGAAACGGCGGCCGTCGGCTAATTCATCCGCGGACTCCACAGGCAGGCCCCGCTTATAGCGAACGCCCCGGCCTTGGTGCGTTGCCGCGACGCGCTGGCCTTCACCGATGCTGCGATAGTGTTCCCGCCAGCCGCCAATCACATCGAAGTTTTCTAGCGCAAAACCGGCGGGGTCGATGCGGTTGTGGCACGACGCGCAAGATTTTTGCTCGCGGTGCCGGGCAAGCTGCTGCCGGATGGACGTGGCGCCCCGGATGTCCGGTTCAACCGCCGGCACATTCGCCGGCGGGGGCGGAACGGGTTGGCCCAATATATTGTCGTTCACCCAAACCCCGCGCATCACAGGCGATGTATTCGTGCCGTTGGCGGTAATCTTGAGAACTCCGGCCATCGTCAGCACTCCGCCCCGGGGGCTGTCGCGCGGCAAGGCCACTTTGCGAAACGTTTGCCCTTTGACACCTGGAACGCCATAGTGACGGGCGAGGCGTTCGTTGAGGATTGTGAAGTCGGAATCGACGAAGTTCAGCACGCTCAGGTCCTGGGCGAGTAACTCGCTCCAGAAGAGCTGCGCTTCGCGCACCATCGAGATCTGCAGCAACTCATCAAATTCAGGGTAAAGCTTCTCATCCGGCGTGGTGAAATCGATATCGCGCAGATTGAGCCATTGCCCCAGGAAATTCTCAGCCAGCGCGGCGCTTCTCGGATCGCGCAACATTCTTTCCGTTTGAAGGCGCAGAACTTCCGGGTCACGAAGCTCTCTCGATTCCGCCAGCCGCATCAATTCATCATCGGGCATCGTGCTCCACAAAAAATACGAAAGTCGGCTGGCGATGGCGTAGTCGTCGAGCCGCGCGGCCTGCTGTGCTTCATCCCGCCGCGAGGCCTTCCGCAGATAGAGAAAGTCGGGCGAGCAGAGCGCCGCTTTCAATCCCACCTGTACTGCCTCTTGAAATGTATACCCTTGGTCAAGTTTGGCGGCGATGATTTTCCAGTAAGTTTGCGTTTGTTCTTCGCTGACAGGCCTTCGGAATATCCTGGGTAGCAACCGATCAAGGATTGCCTTGGCATCGGAGTTGAGATCGGCTGAGATGACTTGCCGCCGCTTCGTATCGATCGCCAGGTCGCCGAAAATACTTCGCTGGCTCTCCGGCGGCCACTGGTCGATCATGGGGCCTTCGATTTCCACCCACTGCACCGCCAGTCCGGGGTTAGACTCGCTCTCGGCTTCACCCCACTTGGTAAGCCAGGTGCCGTACGGAACAACGCGCAGAGTTTTTCCCGCAGAAAGTGTTGTGTCGAACTGGGCCACGGTGGGACGAACTTCGGCGTCGAAGTAGCCGCACAGGTGCTTCGCCCCGGCATGTTCTCCGTACACGCGGTAGGTCACCGGCTGCTTGCTTTGATAGGCGTAAGCCGAAATCCTCACGCGGTAAACGCCATCGACTGGGGCGCGGAACTGGTTGATCTCCGTCGGAGAGTAGCCAGAGCTGAAGAACACAACCGCGTCGTCGATGTTGAGGTAACTCTTGTGATCTTTGACCCTCCGCTCATCCTTGTAAGAGAACCGAATCTTCGTGCGTTGTCGCCGCTGGCCGGTTTCGATCGCCTCGTCCAACGCCGCGTCGGCCGCTTCCAAATATCTCTCCAGCAGCACGGACGAAAGGCTAAGAGCCGCCGCGTTGTTGTCGAACCCGTGAGCTGAATTGTCTTCGGGCAGGAGATCCATCAGCCGCGCGTCAATCGAAAATATATCGTTGATCGTGTTCTGGTACTCCACGCGGTTCAGCCGGCGGAGGACGACTCGGCCCTCTTCGATCCGCCTTTGACGTTGATATGCAATCAGATGTCGTTGAATCGATTCGATGGTCCGCTTCGTGTCGGCCGCTGCCGGGCGCGGCTCGCCCTCGGGTGGCATTTCACCGGCGGCCAGCTTGGATAGCACTTCTTGCCAGAGGGCGGCGGTGCCTGGTTCGGAAATCTCTGCCGGCAGTTCATCCAAGCGAAGATCGCCTTCCTGAACTTCTTCGCCATGGCAACTAAAACAGTGCCGCTTTAGAAAAGGAGTAACCGTGCCGCCAAACTCCGAACCCCGTGCGGGTGCAAGCATGGCACCGGTGATTATCGCTACCACAACCGCGCAGGCCACGCTCTTGCTGTGTTGGGAATAGGGCATGCAAATCGAGGGAGCTCGTGGACTTGCTGCGGCTGGAACTCAAAATGCCGCACTAGCTCATTGTAGCCATTCCTCCCGCGCGGTTGCGAGTGTTTGGCCGGCGAAGCAACCAGTGGAACCGCCCAGTTGCCCGTGTTACGCTGGGATTCTTACCATCGGTTGGTTATAGAACGGAGCGACCTATGATTCGTACGACGCTGCTTGCCGCTTGCGTGATGGTGGCGGGATTTGCTTCCGCCGCTGAGCAGCCCAATATCGTTTACATCATGATGGACGATGCGGGTTACGGCGATTTGAGTTGCTATGGGCAGACGCATTTCAGCACGCCGAATATGGACCGGCTGGCGGCGGAGGGGATGAAGTTTACCGATCACTATTCGGGCAGCACGGTTTGCGCGCCGACGCGATGTTGTCTGATGATGGGGGTGCATACAGGTCATGCGTTCATTCGCGGCAATCGTGAAATCAAACCTGAAGGGCAGTTTCCGATTCCGGCTGACGCGGTGACCATCCCGCGGCTGCTAAAGAAAGCGGGCTACACGACCGGCATGTTCGGTAAATGGGGCCTCGGCCCGCCCGACTCGCACGCCGACCCGATGGAACACTTCGATGCGTTTTACGGCTACAACTGCCAGCGGAAGGCGCATACCTATTACCCTGAGTATTTGTGGGACGGCCGCGAGAAGCACGAGTTGGATGGCAAGACTTACTCGCAAGATTTGATCAACACGCGAGCGCTCCAGTTCATTCGCGAGAACAAAAGCGGGCCGTTCTTTTGCTTCATGTCAATCACCGTTCCGCACGCGGCGATGCACGTGCCGGAGGAATCGGCCGCGCCGTTTCGTAAGAAGTTCTCGCAGTTTGAAAACAAGATCGGCAAGTACAGCGGCCCCGATGTGAAGAACCCGATCGCGGCGTTCGCCGGCATGATGACGCGGCTGGACGGGCAAATTGGTGAGTTGCTGGACCTGCTGGAAGAACTGGAAATTGATGAGCAGACGTTGGTGATGCTCACCTCCGACAATGGTCCGCATTTGGAAGGGGGCCACGACCCGCGGTTCTTCGATTCCAACGGCCCGCTGCGCGGTTTCAAACGCGATCTTCACGAAGGGGGCATCCGCGTGCCGCTGCTGGTTCGCTGGCCGGGCAC
>CALBTA010000129.1 GCA_937967755.1 uncultured Planctomycetaceae bacterium
GTAACTATCTCAGGCACTGCGGGTACCGCTACACATAAATGAAGATCGCACTAGCGTTTTTTTGAACCACGTAATTCCAGCCCAAGTGTCGAACTCGCGGGAACGAAGTGTCTGGGGGCCACGATTGCGACACAGCAAGCATCATAAGTCGTTTATCTGCAACAGTTTACAGCCACACACTTGGGGCCGACGCGACCGCGACTGGAACCTGTTAGACAGTTGGCCCTGGTAGAATTAGCGTTGACGTGCAAAGAGATTCCACCCCTGATGAGACAACATGCTTGTACTATCCCGTAGCCGAGATCAGCGGATCATGATCGGTGATGATATTGAGATTGTCATCGTCGATATCCGCGGCGACAAGGTTCGCATCGGCGTCGAGGCCCCCCGCGACGTGGCCGTGCATCGCCAGGAAGTTTACGAAGCGATCAAGCGGGCTGACCAGGCGGCGAAATCGCCGGGTAAGACCGATGCGTAGATTCGTCGTGTAGTTAAGCGAATGCCTTGCGTAGCACTTCCAGGCTTTTGGGGATTGCCGTTTGGTAATCTTCCTTGCCTTCGAATTCCAGCGAGACGTACCCGCGGAAGTTTTGCTCCTTGAAGATTTTGCCGATGCGGGGGTAGTCGAGGTCGAGCGTGTACCAGGTTCCGCCGCCGAAGTATGTCTTCGCCTGAATGAAGACGGTTTGCGGGGCCATTTGTTCAAGCTGCGGGTAGGTGTCGTCGAGGAAGTTGCCGGTATCGGTCAGGACTTGCAGCCAGGGCGAGTCGATGGCGTCAACAATCTTCAGCACGCCGGCGGCCGTTCGCCCCAGGCCCCAGTGATTTTCCAAACCTAAGATCACCCCGCACTCTTTGGCTTTGGGAAGGCATCGTTCGAGGCTGTCGATCACCCACTTGTAGCCGTCGTCGTCGGTGTAACCTTCGATGCGCGGTTCGATGCCGCGGTTCTTCATCAGTTCATCGAAGTTTTTGGAAGTGCCCCAACGCCCTGTGTTCACGCGGATAATCGGAATGCCCAACTTGTAAGCCAGTTCGATACAGCCCAGCGTATGGTCGATGTTCTTCTTGCGGACGTCCGCTTCGGGTGAGACGAAGCCCTGGTGCGTCGAGAAGCCGCAGAGGTCGAGGCCGTTGATCAACGCGTGGCGTTTTAGTTTTTGGAGGTAGCCGTTTTCCTCGCTCGCCATTTGCATGTGCAGAATCTCGACTCCGTCGAAACCCCACTCGGCGGCGAGGTCGATGCACTTTTCGATGGGCAGTTTCAGACCTTCTTTGAAACGCCAGAAGGAATAGGTCGAAACGGCGATGGGGTTGCCGCGTTTGCTGTTGGGCATGGGAGCGTCTTTGGCTGATTGGGCGTGGGCTGGGGCGATGCCGTAGGAGGCGGGTATCGCCGCGGCGGCTAACGTGTTGAAGGTGCGGCGGGTGATCATGGGATGGTCAGTTCGTGATGCGAAGGAGTTGGACGGATCGGCGATCCGAACTACACCTATCTGGTTGTTTCGATGCGGTAGAGACTTCGTTCGGTACGGATGAGCAGTGCGTTATCAATCACCGCGGGCGACGCGAGGGTGCGCTCCTTCAACTCGCTGGTTGTCAACTGTCGCGGCTGTTTGGCAGCCGCCATCATCGTGCATTTGCCTTCTTCATCCAGGAAGTAAATGTTGCCGCCTGCATAGATCGGCGAGGCCGAGAACTTTCCCCCGAACCGCTCTTGCCAATGCAACTCGCCGGACTTGGCATCGACACAACTGGCAACCCCGCGGTCGCTAACCAAGAACAGTTCGTCGCCAACCAGCAACATCGAAGGGGAATGCGGTGCGCCGCGTTTCAACGTCCAACTAACGTGCGTTTCGGTTACGTTGCCCGTGCCGGTTGGGCGAATGGCCAATGCGCTGGGCGAATCAAATCCGGTTGAGATGTAGATCAAACCGTGACCATAAACCGGCCGCGGAACAACCGAATAGCCGTCGTACTCAACCCGCCAAATTTCCTTGCCGTCGTCAGGGTTGTAAGCACCGACCATGCCGGCACCCGGGCTGATGATCTGTTTCTTACCGTCAACTTCAATCACCAGCGGCGTACAGAAGGCGAATTTCTTGGGGCGTTCAATCCCGCGCCGGGTTTGCCAAACGAGCTTGCCTGTTTCGCGATGCAGCGCGTTCAGTTTCTGCTCGCGAGCACCGTCGGTACTGAAGACCAACAGATCGCCAACCAGCGCCGGCGAACCGCCGTTGCCGTGCACGGGCCGATAGGAAATCTCGTTCGATTTCCACTTCACAGTTCCGTCCAATTTCAAGCAAGCCGTTCCTTGGTGGCCAAAGTGCACGAACAGTTCGCCTTGGTCGATGATCGGCGTTGGGCTGGCGTGGCTGTTTTTGGAATGGATGCCGGGCGAAGTGTCGCCGCGTTGGCGAAAGATTTCGGCGTTCCAAATCTCTTTGCCATCGGTTCCGTTCAAGCAAATCGCGCGCAGCGAGTAATCGCCGCTTTCACCTTCGACCGGCACGGCAGTGGTCAGATAGATTCGTCCATCCACGACAACCGGCGAAGACCATCCCTCGCCGTCGATCGGCTGCTTCCACGCGATGTTGGTTTCGCGGTCCCACCTGGTCGGCAGTTGTTCCGCGCCGGAATGCCCTTGCCCAGTCGGCCCGCGAAATTGCGGCCAGTTTTCCCATGCCAGGGCGCAGTCAACATTCGATGCCCACGCTGCCATCGCAAGCGCGGCGATTGCTACTGTGCGGAAGATTGGGTGGTGGGTCATTTGAAATCAAATAAATGTTCGGCAAGGTGCAGGGCGGATCAGCGATCCGCACTACACCTTGAGGATAGTGAGTTAGTCCGAGTCATTCTCACTGGTTGCAGGTTGTTTGGGAAGTGTCAAAACCAGGCGAAAGCCCAGATCGTCTCGCTGGTGTGTGGGGTGAACTGAGTTTCGAACTCGCGTGCGGCATTGGGCCGCGGTTCCCCGAAAACTGCCGCCACGGACAATCCTCACCAATCCCGATAACGGCCCTTGCGGATCGTACCGGCCTGAGAAGCGATAGTAGTGCGTGTCATGCCAGTCGGCACACCATTCCCAAACGTTGCCGTGCATATCGTGCAGACCCCAGGCGTTGGGTTTCAACTGCGCGACCGGATTCGACGTCTCGTTGGAATTGCCTCGCGTCCACGCGTAAGCATCCAACTCGGTCAGGTCGTCGCCATGGGAAAACTCGGTGGTCGCGCCCGCCGCGCAGGCATATTCCCATTGGGCTTCGGTGGGAAGCGCAAAAGCGAGTTTCGGATCGGAATGTTCGGCGTTGAGTTGCCCGATAAGCGCACGGACTTCTGTCCATCGCGCGATCGCCGGATGTTCAGTCTGAACATCCGGTGCGTCCACTTCCATCAGCCCCTTCCACTGCGCCCACGTCACTTCGTGTTTACCCAAAGAGAAGCCTCGCGTGAACGTGACCCGGTGCGCGGGTTGTTCTCCCCACAACAGGCTCGGCGCGAGGTGATCACCCAAGTCGGAAGCTTGCCCGCGTAGCCGCTCAAGATCGTCGGCATCGGAGGCCATCATGAATTCGCCGGGTGGAATGAACCGGAACGTCATGGAGACGTCTTCATTCATTGCGACGTTTCGTTCGACTGACACACCGAAGTGTTCCGCCCACTTCTTTTGATATGCCTGGGCTTCGGTGCTGGTCAGCGGAAACATGGCCAGCGGCGGGCCGTCGGGAACGGGCGAACCCGTATCGCCCGAGCCATTCGAGGCGTGATCTGCAGAGCCATCGACTGGATCCACCGAGTTCGGTTGAACGCTTGCGGCCGGCACGCGCGCCGCCGAGCAGATATCGCCTTGACCCATTCCTCCTTCGACGTTGAACGCTGTGAAGTACAACTTCCGCCCGTCTGTAGAGATTTCAGGCGAAAACTCATTGCCTGGCCCGTTGATCTGGGGGCCGAGATTGATCGGTGCGCTCCACTCATCATCGCCGCCGGCACGGGTGCTGATCCATAGGTCACTCCGTCCGCTGCCGGCGGATCGAACCGAGGCGAATATCAATACGCTCTCATCCGCCGAAAGCGCGGGGCCGGTCTCCGCGCCCGATGAATTCACACCAGGCCCCAGGTTCTTCGGATCAGCAAACCGATCATCCAACGACGCGCGGCTGGCTTGAAACAAATCGTATCCCCCTTGGCCACCCACCTGGTTCGAAGCATAGATCAGCACGCGACCGTCGCGGGTCAACGCCGGGTCGGTCTCATCCGCGGGAGTGTTCACCTGCTGTCCCAGATTCTTTGGCGTGGGCCAAGGATCGCCGCGCGACGCTCTGCGGCTGATGAACAAGTCTCGCCCTCCGACGCTGGGACCGCGGTTGCTGGAGAAGATCAACGTCAGCCCGTCAGCGGAAATCGCCGGGCTGGTCTCGACCAGGCTGGAATTGACCTGCGGGCCGAGCGACTCCGGCGACGACCAAGGGGCGTCGAGAGATTCCCGTGTGCATTGCCAAAGGTCGTCGCGGCCCAGTGTGCCCTCGCGGCTGGATGCGAACAGGGCGACTAGCCCGTCAGCGGTCATCGTGAAATCGCCGTCCCTACTCCCGCTGTTCAAATTCTCCAAGCCTTTCGGGCGCGACCAACTCCAGTCAGAAGCGGTCAAGATGTCGTGCAGATCGCGTCGAACGACTTGAACGTGGTGGTGGTCCCCTCGCGAAAGTTTGAAAGCACCCCCTTCGATTTTCAGATGCTCATTGCCCGGTGTCAGCCGGATTTCGTAAACCCCGGTTGGGTAAGCGTACGGCGATTCGCGCTGGTTCGCGGCGAAGCGGTCGACCACAGCGCCGGCGCGGAACAGTTCCAACTGCACGTCGGGCTGCTCAGATTCAACGACGATGTGCCCTTCCCTTGAGGGCGCGAGAACCGCCCACGCCGCCAGCAACAAGCAGCACAGTCCGCCCACCAGCGCGGCCAGCCAACGCGGGCGGCTGAGTAAACTTCTCTGCTTGCCCGTTGGCTTCGCGACAGGACTGGGAGCAGGGCCAGATTTCACTTCGTCGTGGATTGCAACGCCATCGAGCGCAGCGATCACATCGTCCATCGATTGGTAACGGTCGTCCGGGTTCTTGGCGACCATCATCCGAAAGACTTGATCGAGCGCGCTGGGGGAATCCTCTCTGTGGTCGCCCA
>CALBTA010000130.1 GCA_937967755.1 uncultured Planctomycetaceae bacterium
CTGGCGGTCGCGGTCATTCTGTTTGAAGGCGGGATGACGCTGAAGGTTTCCGAACTTCACGAAGCGGGCAAGCCGGTGCTACTGCTTTGCACTTTGGGTGCGCTGATCGCGTGGGGACTGACCAGCATCGCGGCGATGTTGACGTTGCAGTTTGGATGGCGAACGGCGTTGTTGCTGGGGGCGATTCTCGTCGTGACTGGGCCGACGGTCATCGCGCCGCTGCTCCGCCACATCCGCCCGGTGAAGCGCGTCGGCTCGGTCGCCAAGTGGGAAGGCATCGTGATCGACCCGGTTGGCGCGGTGCTCGCCGTCCTTGTCTTCACCGCGGTTGCCGCAACCGGTTCGACAGGTGAAGCGATGACCAACGTCGGCATGGCCCTGACGAAGACGATTGTCGTGGGCGGCTTTTTGGGTGTGGTTGCCGGTTGGCTGTTGGTGCAGTTGTTGTCGCGTTTTTTGATTCCCGACTTTCTGCAGAACGTCTTCTTCCTGGCGGTGCTGCTGGCGGTGTTTGCGATCAGCAACATACTGCAAAAGGAATCAGGCCTGGTGACGGTGACGGTGCTCGGCTTCTACCTTGGCAATCAGAAAAAGGTGGCCGTGCATGATGTGATGATGTTCAAAGAGAATTTGCAGGTGCTGCTGATCTCGACATTGTTTATCGTCATCGCGTCGCGCGTCGACGTTTCCGATTTAACTAGTGTCGGCCTGAAAGGCCTGTTGTTTCTGGCGGCGCTGATCATTGTGATTCGGCCGATCTCGGTGTTCCTTGGCACGTTTCGTTCGGGGCTGTCGCTGAAGGAACAACTCTTCCTTTCGTTCCTCGCCCCGCGCGGGATCGTCGCGGCCGCGGTCGCTTCGATTTTTGCGCTGGAAGTCGCCATCGAAGGCGGGCATAGTGATTCGCCGGCGCTCGCCCGGATGGTGGAAGAAGCCCCGAAGATTGTGCCGGCAACGTTCATCGTTATCGTCGGCACGGTAGCGATTTACGGCCTCGCCGCTGGCCCGCTGGCCCGCTACCTCGGCCTGGCCGCGCCGCAGCCGCAAGGAGTGCTGTTCGCAGGCGCACCGTCTTGGGCGATTCAGGTCGCCGGGGCGCTCAAGGAAGAAGGGTTCGCGGTGTTGATGATCGATACCAACTACGACAACACGGCCCGCGCCCGCATGGCTGGCGTGCCGGCCGTTTGCGCCAGCGTGCTATCGGAATACGTGCAGGAAGAGTTGGAGCTGGGCGGCATCGGGCGGATGGTCGCGGTAACCGCCAACGACGAAGTGAACGCCCTGGCAGCTCAGGAACTTTCGCACCAGTTCGGTCGCAAAGAGGTTTACCAGGTTCCACCGTGGGATGTCGGCGAAGGCCGCCGGGCTTCGGTTCGCGAACACCTGCAAGGCCGCATGGCCTGGGGCGAGAAGTATACCTACGCGTTCCTTAACCGCCGGCACGCCGAAGGGTATCAAATCCGCAAGACGACCATCACCGAAGAATTCACCTACGAAAACTACCGCAGCCGCTACGGCGAATCGTCGATCGTCCTGTTCACCATCTTCGATGGAAAGCTAGAGGTAGTCACCGGTGATTTGGAACCCGAACCAGGTACGAAGTTGATTGCGCTAGTTGCGCCGGAGGGGAAGGATGGGAAGGGGGGTTAGCAGCGGTGCGAACCCGTGCTTCAGGGCTGGTCTTTTAGTCTCTCGCACCCCGTATACGCTGCGCTTCGACCCGTCGCGGAGCGACGATGTTCGATAGCCTGGGACTTCAGTCCCAGGTAACGAACGTATGGCACAACAAGAGTCGCGGAGCGACGGCATGTCCCGTGATGGATTGCTCTCCCGTCACACATCTCCTGCCGTCGCTCCGCGACTCCGGAGTGTGTGTCAACGCCTACCTGGGGTTGAAACCCCAGGCTGTCATAAGTCGTCGCTCCGCGACTGGTGAAACAGCACTCCGTATTGAGAAACTCAATTGGTATTCAATTGGCAAGTAACGCAGATTGTGTAACACCCCGGCGTTAGAATAGATGTGGTTGCCGAAGTTAGCCGCCTGCCGCTTGAACCTTTATGAACGAAACATGCCCTCACCGTCAGACGTTGGAGTCGTTCGCCATTGGCGATTTGGCGGGCGACCGGTTTCAGCAGATTGCCGAGCATGTCTCTCAGTGTGATTCGTGCGAGAACCTCTTGGAACAACTTGACGGGCACGCCGATGGCCTGGTCAGCGAATTGAGGGTGCTCGTCAGCGATGGTGCGACCAAAACCTCGCCTGTCCCGGAAGCCGTCATTCACGCGGCCCGGGCGGCGGCGGTTGCCGGCGGGAGCAGTACTTCTTCCAACATTCATCTCGACCCGGGGCGGGCCTATGCGCGGCGGCTGAAGGAGGGGCCGGTTTGGCTGGGGCGGTTTGAACTGCGCAGCGAATTGGGCGATGGGTCGTTCGGTTACGTTTTTCTCGCCCACGATTCGGAACTCGACCGGGATGTGGCCGTCAAGGTCGGGCGAGCGGGTGCGCTGGCGGGGGATGAAGAGGTCGAAATCTTTCTTCGCGAAGCCCGGGCCGCCGCGCAGCTTTCGCACCCCCGCATCGTCGCCGTTCACGACAGCGGGCAAACCGACGACGGCGTTTGCTTCATCGTCAGCGAGTACATTCCAGGTGAAACGCTCGAGCAGCAACTTGCTCGCCAACCGCAAGCGCCGCGCGAAGCAGCACGCCTGATCGCCGAGTTGGCTGAAGCCCTCGCGTACGCTCACGAGCACAGCGTGGTGCACCGCGACATCAAACCGTCAAACATCCTCATCGACGCCGAGGGCCATCCGCACGTTGCCGACTTCGGCCTGGCAAAGCGGCTGGCCGCCGATCAATCCGTTTCCTCCGCTGGCAAGATGATGGGGACGCCCGCTTACATGTCGCCCGAGCAAGCCCGCGGCGAGTCGCACGCGGTTGACCAGCGGAGCGACGTCTATAGCCTGGGTGTGGTGCTGTATGAAATGCTGACCGGCGAACGCCCCTTCCAAGGCGGCCGCCGGCTGATTCTGTTGCAAGTGGCCGAAGACGAGCCGCGGCCGCCCCGCGGGTTGAACGACCGCATCCCGAAAGACTTGGAAACCATCTGCACCAAGGCGATGTCCAAATCGCCGAAGCGGCGTTACCAAACCGCGGGCGAATTGGCGGCCGACCTGCGGCGGTTCCTGCAAGGCGAACCAATCGCCGCGCGGCCGATCAGCCGAACGGAGCGCCTGTGGCGTTGGTGCCGGCGCTATCCATTGGCGGCCAGTGTGATGATCGGGCTGCTGTTGGGTTCCATCGTGGGGTTCGTTTATCTGTCGCAGCTTTCCACATGGTTCGTTCGCGAGACGGCGCTGGCCAGCGCCCGCATGGAAGCCGATATGCTGGAGCGGATCAACGAGTACTACAGCGAGGAAGTCGTCGGCCGGCTCGACTGGAAAGAAGTCCCGGTCACGCACGAATACGCCACGACTGAAAATGCCCTGCCGCTGCCCGCGACGTTTACCATCGACGCTGGCGAGCGGATCAGCGAAGGGACTAGCGGCATGCAAGTCCGGCTTTATAGCGACTACCCCTGGCGCGAAGACGGCGGGGCGAAGGATGATTTTGAACGGAACGCCCTGATCGAGCTTCGCCAGCGGGCGGAGGCGCAGGCGGACGATCTTTCGGTCTACTCCTTCGCGGAAAAGGACGAGCAACCGGTTGTCCGCTACGCCCGCGCACAGATCATGAAGGAAAGTTGCGTGAAATGCCACAATGCCGATCTCGACAGCCCCAAACGCGACTGGGCCGAAGGCGACGTTGCCGGTGTGCTATCGATCACTCGCCCGCTGAAAAGCGACATCGAACGAACGCGATCAGGCTTGCGCGGTGCGTTCGCCCTGGTCGCTGTCGTCGCCGCAACGCTGGTGGGTTTTTCGCTGGTACTGTTACTGCGCTCGCGCGGAAAAACGGTGGATTGAACAGAAGGAAACGGAGATAACGGAGTAGGTTCGTTGTGACACTGCGGCAAGACGGGCGTGCTGCATCGTTGCATCTAAGGATTAGGGATCAGCAATTGAGCGGCAAGGCGCTAGCCCCTGTTAGGTAGTGACTCACTTGCATCTAGCTCACTCACAGTTCGAATCCTAAAAATGCACCCATAGCGTTTTGAGACGCAGAGCGTCGGGGGCATGGTGTTCCCACGCAGAGCGTGGGATCAAGTTAGAATGTCTTACAATGTTACTCTCT
This sequence comes from uncultured Planctomycetaceae bacterium, assembly GCA_937967755.1. GTDB lineage: Bacteria > Planctomycetota > Planctomycetia > Pirellulales > Pirellulaceae > CALBTA01. The sequence continues at coordinate 4,232 of CALBTA010000130.1, forward strand.
GTTATCTCTGTTTCCTCCTGTTCACACTGAAATTTCCTGTGCCAACCAAGCCAACACCAACAGGCGATCGCGAAGGTGTGACGACGACGTCGCGCAGCCTGTTGGTGCGTGTGAAGGACAACGAGCGACAGGCGTGGGATCGGTTGGTGACGCTTTACGCTCCGCTGGTTTACCACTGGTGCCAGAAGTTGGATGTTTCACCCGACGACGCCCCGGACGTTGTGCAAGAGGTTTTCAAATCGGTCGCACAGCGGATCGAAAGCTTTCGCAAGGAGCGAAGCCAGGATACTTTCCGGGGCTGGCTGAGAGTGATCACGCGCAACAAGGCGATCGATCACTACCGCCGCCTCGGGAAACAGGCGACGGCCGCGGGCGGAACCGAAGCGCAACACCGACTGGCCGCGGTCGCCGCCCCAAACTTCGACGACGATGCGGACGATCCAGCCGACAAGCATTTGCTGTTCCACCAGGCGCTAGAACAAATTCGCGCCGACTTCCAGCCGAAAACATGGCAAGCCTTCTGGCGAGTAGTCGTCGAAGACCGCACGCCGGCAGAAGCCGCTGTGGAACTAGACATGACCGCCGGAGCCATCCGAGTCGCCAAATGCCGAGTGCTGCAACGCCTGCGCGAGGAGTTGGGCGACTTGTTAGATTAACGGGCATGCGCTGGCACCTGAAACTCGATCTC
>CALBTA010000131.1 GCA_937967755.1 uncultured Planctomycetaceae bacterium
GGGCGAAAGGAAAGCCGCCAAGATTCGAGCTGACGCCACTTTGCGGAAACCGGTTCAGCTAACTGCGAGAAGTCCCTGTAGCGCAAAAAAACCGGCCAGATCACTCCGGCCGGCTGGTGTCGTTCTGCGTTGGTTTTTCCGTACTGCGGATCGACGATCCGATATAAGAAGACTTGACAGCGCTAAGGCATGCTACTCCCGGCGAGTATCTCGTTCACCCAGCCCTGTTGGTCTGCGGGCAACCGTGGTTGCGGTGGGTTGTTGTAGATGTAGTCGGTGTAACCGGCCGCGTCATAGACCTGGTGCAACACCTCTTGTAAATCGAGGGCCGCATCGGCATCGGATTGACCAAGCGGGACGGGAATACTCGGCAGCCGATCCCGCAGCGCGAGTGGCCAGAGGTCGACTTCGGGACGTTGGCTGGCGCGGCTGACGACTATCAAATAGTCGGACTGGGGCGAATCTTCCAACGGCATTCTCGGCCCGCCGCGGAGCAAATCGATCTCGACGAGGTTCGCGCTGCTTTTCAGAATCTCGCGTCGCTTTGACAGGTACTGTTGGCGATCGGTGCCAGCGTACTTATTGGTTGGGCTTAACAATTCAACGACCGTAACCAACGCGCGGCTTTCCCGGTCGCGAATTTCGATATAGTTTTCATGGAGTTCCTCAACCACCGCCGGCAACCGGGCCCGGGCTGGCGCGGTCGCCGGCGCACCAGCCGGCGCGACCTCGCTTTCGTCCGAACCATGAGCCACCGATACATCCGCCTTGGCGAACATTCGCCGCTCGTCGTCGGGCATTTCATGGATGTACAGATCCGTATCGACCTGAGCGAAATACTTGGGGCGAATCTGCGGCGTCAGCATCCCACGCATCGCAATGATCGCGCTTTGATGAAAATCATGCCACGCATCTGGCTGTTCCAGGTACGGGTTCATTCCGGGGAATGGGGATGGCATGGCCGTGGCTCCTGCGTTGTTTCGCTCGCAATTTCAGTTTAGCATCGCCAACGATAAATGGGTAATTGGCGATGAATTACTCCAGATGGGAGCGACCGATGAGAGTCAGCGCGTGGTCGAATGGTGCGGGCACTTATGGCATTCGTGTAGGCAGATCCAATCGCGATGACCACTTCGACACATCGTGGTCACAAATCGAGGTTGAGATCGATGGTGAGAACCATGTCTTTGAACTGACGGTTTCTGGAAAAAGTGTCCTGAATTTCGCGATGGTAGTTCACAGGTAATACATCAATGGCGTGCCCAACAGGAAGCCCTTGATTGGGCGAAAGGAAAGCCGCCAAGATTCGAGCTGACGCCACTTTGCGGAAACCGGTTTTGTTTAACCACGTAGAAATCCGACTTGCGCAAAAAACCGGCCAGATTGCTCTGGCCGGCTGGAGTCGATCTACTTTCGTTTTCGTACCACGGATCGGCGATCCGTGCTACGCAAACTCTTCTAATCCAAAAACCCAACCAACTCCTGGCTGCGGCTGGGTTGTTGTAGTTTTCGCACCGCCTTGGCTTCGATTTGGCGGATGCGTTCGCGGGTGACCTTGAAGATGTGGCCGACTTCTTCCAGCGTGTAGCTGTAGCCGTCGCCCAGGCCGTAACGCAGCTTGATGATCTCGCGTTCGCGGTAGCTGAGCGTCTTCAGCACGCGGTTGATCCGGCCGCGGAGCATCTCTTGCGAAGCGCCGGTCGCCGGGCTTTCGGCCCCGCCGTCGGGCAGCAAATCGCCGAATTGGCTGTCTTCGCTGTTGCCCACGGGGCGGTCCAGGCTGATCGGAAACCGGCTCATCGCCAGCACCCGGCGGGCTTCCTCGATGGTGGTCTGCGCCCGGCGAGCGGTTTCCTCGATCGTCGGTTCGCGGCCCATCTCTTGCAACAGTTGCCGGGCGACGTTGCGGACACGCGACATCGTTTCGACCATGTGTACTGGAATGCGAATCGTTCGGCTTTGATCAGCAACGGCGCGGGTGATCGCCTGACGAATCCACCAGGTGGCGTACGTGCAGAACTTGAAGCCGCGGCGGTATTCAAACTTGTCGACCGCCCGCATCACACCGGCGTTGCCTTCCTGGATGAGATCCAAAAAGCTGAGGCCGCGGTTGCGGTATTTCTTGGCGATCGAAACGACCAGCCGCAAGTTCCCCTCCGACAGTTCGCGCTTCGCCTGCTGGTATTCCGAATAGATCTTTTTGATCTTCGCCAGGCGGTTGCGAATGCTGGTGGGCGTTTCCTGTGTGGCCATCAGCAGGTTGCGGAATTCACGCAGCCACGGCTTGCGCTCTTCCATCGGGCCGCGGTTCTTTTTGTGATCCGCGATGCGGGCTTTCAGCTCGTCAATGCGGCGGCTGAATTCTTCCAGCGTGCGAATCATCGGCTCGATGCGTTGCGTTCGCAGGCCAAGCTCTTCGATCAACCGCACCGTACGGCGGCGGCGGTGGCCCAGACGGGCCCAAGCCTGACGCCGCTTGGCCTTCGGTTGCGACTTGCTGCTGGCGATGATGTAATCAGCCCGATTGCGGAGCAACAAAACTTCGATCGATGCCAAATTGTGCGGCAGGCGGCCGAGAATTTGGTCCTTCTCCAAATGGTCGGTCACCGAAACCTGCACGGTGCGATCGAACGGCAACTCGCCGCTGTGTACACGCTGCAAAACTTTCACGCACGCCTGGGCGACGTAATCGCACTCCAGCAGATACGCGCGAAACTTGCTGCGGGTAATTTCGATCCGCTTGGCCAGCGAAATTTCCTGCTGCCGGGTAAGCAACGGAATCTCACCCATCTGCGTCAGGTACATCCGCACCGGGTCGTCCGACCAGGAATCGTTATCGCCGGCGAGCAACTCGTCGGCATCTTCCTTCGCGGTTTTCTCACCGTCGGCCGAAGCCTCCGTCGAATCGTCGTCGGAATTATCATCCGACCCGCTGTCGTCCGACGCATCATCATCCGACGCCGCGGCAAACTTCTCGTCCTCCTGTTCGGTGGTGGTATCTTCTTCGAACTCTTCCAGCAAAGTTGTCTCGTACAATTCTGTACCCCCGCGATACGGTAAAAAATTAGCCAGTGGCCGGGAATGCGTTTCTCAGTCGTGAACCAACGTGGAATCGGTTGCTTCGGTGGGCAGTTCAGGAAAACCGGGCGGCTGCGCGGCGAGGGCGTAGGTGGGGTAAATGCCTCTCGCGCTTAAAGCGTAGGGGGCCGATTTTTTCAGTGTGCTTTCTCTGTAAATTCCAAGGCCAAGCAATTCTACCACCAACGAGGCGGCAGAAAGCCATCCGTGGATATTTGGTAAGAAATAGCGCTGCGGCAATCGTTGCGGCAACTGTCAATTTTCTCCAACCGCGCGAACGCGAAAATCGGCATCGGGCGGCGGGCAACTTCGCGGGCGGTGATCGGAACATTCGTTTCCAATGCTCACGACCGGCGCGAAAGTCAAACCTTCAACAGTGCAATGCTTCCTCCAACGATTTGCCGGTTACGCTACCGAACCCTCTGGTTCGGCGAACACTCAGCAAGAGACCTTTCTCACGCGTCACTTGTCCCCGTGTTCATCTCTTACGCGTCCGTACAACGAATTCACGAAATCGACGCGCCGTCTTAACGCTACGAAATTCGCACATTGTATTTCCGCACGTTGAAACACGTTCGCCGAAAGCTGATACTGAACCTCCGTGAGACGCCGCGCTGTTGGTTAGAGGGGGCGGCCGCCTTGGCAACGGTTGGGTTCCACGCTTTCGTCGTTACGTTAATTTTAACCACCGGCAATTGCCGGTCCAGGGATGTTGTCGCCAGTTTTGCCGTTTTTCCCCTGCCTAGAAGAGTCTTCTCGACACGCATGCAAATAGACAAACGATGCCTTCCACCGATCTGAACAACAAAGTCGCCGTCGTGACCGGAGCCAGCCTGGGAATTGGTCGTGCCACTGCCATCGCCCTGGCGCGCGAAGGCGCGAAGGTGGTGGTCAATTATCGATCGCATCCCGAAGCGGCCGAAGAAGTGGTCGATGCCATCAAATCCGCCGGTGGCGAAGCGGTCGCGCAGCAGGGGGATGTTTCCCAACCCGAGGCGATCCAAGCCATAATTGACCGTGCGGTCAGCGAGTTCGGGCGCTTGGATATCGCGGTTAGCAACGCGGCATATAGTGCCCGCGAACCGATGCTGGACGCCGATTTGGACGAGTTTCGCCGCACCATCGACGTGACCATGTGGGGGGCTTACTACCTCACCCGGTTTGCCGCCGCCCAAATGCGCAAGCAGGACACGGGCCGAGACGAGCCGCTGGGTGGGTCGATCTGTATCGTCGGGTCGCCGCATGCGTTTTTGGCCTTTCCGGGAGCGTTGCCTTACAACATGGCCAAAGCAGCCATCGAACATATGTCGAAGACGGCCGCTTTGGAGTTGGCGCCCAACAAAATCCGCGTGAACGTGATCGAGCCGGGTTGGACCGACACGCCGGGCGAGCGAAAATTTTTCACCGAAGAGACACTTCGTCAGGCGGGCCGCAGTATTCCGGTCGGCAGGTTGGGAACGCCAGAGGAAATGGCCGAGTGCATCACGTTCCTCTGCGACCCCCGCCACCAATATATGACCGGGGCCACGCTGCTGGTCGACGGCGGCATCAGCCTCCCCTGGTGGTCCGAAGGCCGCCGGGCCGAAGAATGAACGCCAACGCCAGCAACCACGTAAGTTCTTTGTAGAACAATTGTCCTCAATTGTTCGGAAGTTCGGATACGTTTGCGGCAAGAACAATCCGGCCATAGCGAAACTCCCAATCCCATATCAACCATGTCGCCCACTTACCTACTTCCCTGCCACGGCGACAGCGTGGTGGAGGTCACAACCGCCGATGCCGGCCGCGCGATTCCCTGCCCCTGCGGGAAAACCGTAACCGTTCCGACCATGCGGGAGATTCGCCGGCTGCCGCAGAAAGAGATCGCAGCCGTCGCCGACGGGCCGCAGTGGTCGATCGCACAAGGTGTCCTCTTCGCCATTGGGCTGGTGGTCCTCACGGCATCGCTGGGAATCACGGCCTGGTGGGGATACAAGTTATCGCTGCTGGAAACCGACGAGTTCATCGTTCCCGAAGACCACCTCGCCGCCTGGGATCAGCAGATGATGGACCTGCCCGCCGAACGAACCCTGGACGTTTGGAACCAACTCTTGCGTCACCCGCTACCCGAAGACCGCCGCCCGCCGGACTTCGAAGTCCACCGTTCGGAAGCCGAATCGCTCTACCTAAAAATGGGCATCGCCGGCATCGTCGCGGTCATTGGCATCGCCCTAGCCGCACTACCAATCCTGGTCCCACCCGGCCCGGGGAAGGTTTAAGAGCGGCAGTTACAAAATCTTTCGTAGCGCCGGAACCAGTTCGGGGAGGTAGCCGAGGGCGATGCCGAATAGTAGGCCGCCGCCGTGTGCTCCGTTGGCGATGTTTCTGAACCAGCCGACGTCGAGGAACCCGGCGAAGAACCAGCCGATCAGGATGATGACCGTGAATTGCCCGATGAAGAACCCTGATTTTGGATCAAATCGGGCTTTCATCCAGATGTAACCGAACAGCGCATAGACCACCCCGGACATGCCGACCACGTTAGGCCCGGTCAAGACCACCTGCGCTATCGTGGCAAATACCGACGCCACGACGACAAAGATCAGAAACATCAACCAGCCCTTACGGCTTTCCATCTGCCCGCCGAAGTAATAGAGCATGTACATGTTGAAGAAGATATGAAACGCCCCGGCGTGCAAGAGCATGGTGGTCGCCAGCCGCCAAACTTGCCCGCGGCGGATGTTGTAATAAGGGTCCGAGGATTCCACCGTGAAATAGGTGAGCGGATCGCGAAATGCGAGCCAACGGTACGTTGGCGTTCGCTGCTCGCGGCGAAGGTTCTCATCAATCGGGCTGCCATACTTCGGTGCCGACGCCATGTGTGTCATCAGAAAAATCACCACGCAGGCCGCGATCAGCAGGAACGTCGCGGGGGCTTTGCGGGTCATGCCGCGATTCCATTGCCCGCGCATCTCGACCACGTTCTTCGCCGCGGCTTTCTGTTTTTCGATCCGCTGCTGGCGAACGCGCTCGGCCTGGCCGGAAACGTTGGCGTAGCGGCGGTCGTCAGGCTGGGCGCGGAAGTCTTTGAACTCGGCCGCGGCTTGCTCGACCCGCTCCTCGTCCATCACCCAAATCGCCCACCCATCATCGTCGGCATCGGCCCGGGCTTCGATCTCCTGGGTGATCAAATAATCAACGAACCGCCGCGCTTGCTGTTCGTTAGGCAGAGTACCAACTTGGCGCATGGCAACGGTCGTGGGTCAAAGAACGTGGGGCCAGTTCGCCGACTAGCTTACCAAACAACAGGCATCTGGCCAGTGCGGACGGACTACACCCTACGGGCCAAGCGTGGCCAGCTTTTGACCGGCCAGGTTGAACACTTCCACCGTGTCCTTGCCGTCGGCCATACTGCGGGAGAGGATTTTCTGCCCGTCGGGTGAGATCGAGATCGCGAGGATTCCCCCTTCCTCGCGGCGCTCGTTGAGGGCGATCGCTTCGCGGCCGGGCTGGACAAGTTGCAATTGCTTGTCTTGCATTTGCAGAATCAAATCGCTTTTGCCCATTTCACGTTTCAAAACGGTGATCACAACCGCGTCGTGCTTTTCGGCGTGGTTCAACAGCCCGTCGCCGCGCATATCGTGCTTGAACGTGCAGGTTCGTTTTTCCAGATCGGCGCGCAACACGGAATCTTGCAAGCGCATCACCAGCGCGCCCTCTTCCCAGCGCGGAATCGTCGCCACGCCGAACGATTTTTTCCCCTCGGGGCGGTTGCCGGCTTCGTTGGCTGCCTTTTTATCTTCGTCAGAAAGGTCCATCATCACCGGATCGTCGGAACCCCAAGCCAGGAAGACGAACCCACCTTCGCTCCCTTGCCGCACGGCGATGAACCCTTTGCCATCGGGCGTGGCCGACGGCACGTCGAAACCCATCGGCGCGAATCTGCGATCGTCCTCGCCCGACGATGCCGCCATGCCGGCCACGAGGCTCATCGACATCAAATCTTCGTACTCGCGAAACGCCTTCTTTTCAAAGTCGTAAGTCACCGCCAGCGCCCCGCTGGGCGGGAAGGTGACCAGGTGCTTGCCATCGGGCGAGACGCTGGTGCTCAACAAGAACGCCATCGCCGGTTCAGGCTTGTTCATGCCTGT